>JAAFHQ010000259.1 GCA_013298445.1 Chitinophagales bacterium
ATCCCCAGGTTGCATAAATCAAGCAGAGTGTAATGGGTGGAGGTCCATTTGGGGTTGTAAAAAGCCTTGCCCCAATGGCCGTTAGCCTGGCGTTGGGCCAGAAATTGGGTGCCCCAACCTTCGGTTGCAATGCGCTCACGCAGATCGGGGCGTTCTTCATGGAGCAAATCGCGATAGGTCTGGTATTGGATAGAGACGTCTCCATCCAGGAGCCACTTGAGGATACTTGGGCTTGGCATGGGCAATAATTGATTCACAAAATTGCTACAAAACTGGCATTGCCCAAAGTTACTATTTCCCCTCCTTTTTAAACACAGAAAGGAAAAAGGTCATTTTCCCGGTGGTTTCAAAAGCTTCCGGATAAGCGTTACCTGCCAGATTGTAACATACCGTTAGTTCACCATTCTCCAATTTATAAATAGCGGTGAAATGTTTGCCCACATTGACCCCTTCTTTGCTGTAGATGTCCATTTTACTGCCATTGAATTTGACAATGCCCTTGTCTACACTTTCGGCTACAAGTGTGTAGATGCTGTCTTTGATGATCAATTTTTGGGTTTGATAAACTGCTGCGGGCAAAACCTTGCCCCCAATTTCCTGCTTGATGGGTAGCCAACTGCCATTGAGCTGTTTGATCTTTACGTTGGTGTTTTTGGTGCTGGCGCAACTGGCCATTAGCAAAATTAAAGTGATGAAGGAAATGAGTCGCATGGCTTTGGATTAAAGGATTAGGAATATTGTTGCATGGTCCTTGGAGTTGTTTGGCCCCCAAGTCCTTCCTTCATCTTGATCCTGAATATTATTAAGTGGAATTGTTAGACAAGATATCAAGTTTCAGGTTTTTACAAACAAAAAATAGCAAGAAAAAATTAGCGGAGGAAAATCTAATTCTGAACACACAAAAGACACCAAGCGCAGCCCTGTCAACGCCTAACTTTGTGCCCTTTGTGTCCTCTTTTTCCCTTTGTGATATTAAAATGTCGCTTCGGCTCCATCTCAGGGAACCCCATCCCCTCCTAAATCCGAAACGCCATCATCAAATAGAACCTAATCATCGTTTTATCCGTCCCATTCACCGCCGTAAAATACTCACCTGCCCCGAAGGCTGAAGTGGAGAATTGGAAGTTCAGGTTGTGGTTATAGAAGTAATTGAGGTACCAATCGCCACCTATGCCGATGAATTTATTGCTCGTGTTGAGTCGATTCAAATTTTCAAGGGTAATTACGCCACTGGAGCGATCCTTTGATTCCAAAACTCGTGCCATCACTCCGTGTACCCCAGTCGACACCAGCCTGCCCAGTTTCCAATCCAGATGCAAGGTTACAGCCTGAATGTTTGAGCCTTTAAATGCATCGATGTATCCAAAGCGGCGGTGTTCATTTTGCCACAACACATTGTAGGATTTCAGCTCATTGTCGGCAGTGTTGTCATCCCCACTGGCGCGGTAGTAAGCCAGGCTTGCGTTGAGTTTTCCGTCTGTAGAGGTATAACCCGCACTCAATTCGGCGGCATAGGCATTGAGTGTTCCAGTGAGGTTTTCATTGAGGATGCCCTTAGCCGTCCCGGTTTGCAGGATCAATTCGGCGGAATATTTGAAGTTGCCCACTTGGCCAAAAGCGCGGACATCCGGCATGAACACCGAGGTACGCCAGCCATTGTTGTATTGATCGATGATAAAAGGCAGGTTGGCATCAAAATTCAACGCTTCGGAGATATTGAAGGTATTGAACGTAGCCAGAAAGATGGGGTGATTCCAGTCGAAGTTGGCAGCAGGCGGAGCTGGTTGGTAGAGCTGTACCCACATCAGGTCACTGGTCACCCGATTTTTTTTGTAGCGCAGCCGCACACTTTCAAAACTGCGGCCTTTGATAAAATCATCATCGCCAACCAGAATTTCGTTGCCGTATTTGCCCAGTGACATGCGGCCAAAACGCAGGGCCAGGTTACTGTTGCGGCCTAGTTTTTTCAAATCCACGTAACCTTCGTATAGGGTCAGGTTGGGGTCCAAAGGGCCTAAACTGCGGGTGTAAATGCCGTAGGATTGCAGGCTAAAGACCATATCCACATTTTTGGGCAAGGAGAGTTTGGCCCCAAAATCGCCACGCAGGTAAAAATTGAGGTGGCCCGTGTCAACGGCCAGGCCAGCACCTTTGTAATTTAGGGTGCCTTCGGGCAAAAAGAAAAAATTGACCTGCGGGGTGAATTGAAGTTTGTTGGTAGAAAGAATAGCCGGGGTCGCTGAAGCAGTAGTATCCTTTGGCAGATACTGGATGACGCCATCGGCTGGTAAGATGGAATGTGCGGCATCGTTGGAGTTTTGGGCCTGGAGCTGGATGGATATTTGCAGAAGGCTGAAAATAAACAAGCAAATTTTGCCTACTCTTTTGGTCTGCTCTGCTAAGAAATTGTATTGTGTGATCAACAAGAAAAAGGGTTTCATGGCAGCTGGTTTTGGTGCGTTAAAAATGAATGGTGTAAAGGTCAGGAATCGATACACCAAATAAATCCTCATAAAGGGGGAGATGCGCAAAATACCTCAGAATGATGAGCTTCCGTATATGAAGCCAAATATCCTACTATCACGATCCTATCCTTCAAATTCATCCATACTTTGGACATAATGCGGCTTGATGCGGTACAAAAGGCAATATTCAAACAACAAGAGGTGACTCAACAATAAAATCAAGGAGAACAACAACCAGGAATCCTGCTTCAAAAACACAATCAGCATGACAAATACCCCCTGCACAAAAATGGAATAACCCGCCCACTTGTAGTATTTTTTGGTCAGTTCCCCATGCCGAATGGCGTTCTTCTTGCTCATGATGTTAGCAAACAAATCCACCTCCAGACGCCAGGCGGCGGCCAAATAGGGAAAAGACCCCGACATCAGAAAAATGGCAAAACCTAGGGTCCAATCCTCCATTCTCATGTCGGACAAGTCAGTTTTGATGGTCAAATAAGAAATGAGTACAAACTGCGCCACACCCACTAAAAAAGGCACCAGAGTATCAATGATGTTGGGAAACCAGCGCAGAAAAAAAATGCTGATGGCGTAATGGTGCCAGATCGTAAAAATGATCAGCAACATCAGCAGTATGGGCAACAAATGGATGTCCAGCCAGGGTTTTTCGGCGACCTCAACATAGGTCAAAAAAATGGGCACCAGTTGGGAGAGGGCAATGCCCTGGAGCAAAGAAATGACGGCGAGGTAGATGTTGGGGAAATAATCGGCGATGAGTTCGGATTTTTTGGACATAGGTGTTTTTTTGGGTTGAAAAATACACAATAAACACCAAATGAAACCTTTGTTCGCCGTGGGCTTATTTACAAGAAGTCTTCACAGCACTTCCAGCACCACCTCTACCCTTCTATTCTTCGCTTTATTTCCATCTGAGTCATTTGCCACAGCGGGCACAGACTCACCTTTTGCTGCAATCTTGGCGCTAAGTCCCTGGCTGGCAAAAAAATCAGCCACTGCTTTCGCCCGGCGTTCCGACAATTTTTGATTGTAATCAGAAGAGCCCGCATCGTCGGTATGCCCGATGATGGTCAATGTGTAATTGCCCGCCTTTTTAGCTGCGTCGGCAATCGCCAATAAATCTGCCCGGCTACTTTCATTGATGACAGCCTGGTCAAAAGCAAAAAGGATGATGGAAGACATAGATTGGCTAGGCGTCTTGGCGACCACTACTGGTTTGGGTTTTTCAATTTCAGGTTCTTTGATAGCTGCCGGATCAACCTCAAAAGAGATTTCCAAAATTTCCGGCGTATTTTCATCAATGATCACTTTTTTTTCAATCGAGGGGTAACCCTCTACAAAATTCACCCGCAGGGTATATTCACCTGGGTAACGGGGCAGTGACATGGAATATTCCCCACTCAGGCCATTGCTGCGCGCTTTGGACAAGATGTCATCCGTTTCATCGAAGCGGAAAAACAGGTTGGATTCCAGGGCCCCTTTTCCTTTTTCGCGCACGGTTCCATTGATGATGACCACTGCTTCTGGTTTGATCCTGGCATCTACCTTTTCGCCTAAATTGGCGTAATAGATGTCACCTTCTTGGACGAAATAGACATCATTGCGCGGAGCATCCAGTACAAACCCGTAGTCTTCATTGGGTGTATTGAAAGGTTTACCAATGTTGATCAACTCGCCTGTAGTTGCTCCGCCTTCGAGGGTCGTTTTAAAAATATCCAGTTTGCCAAAACCGCCCCAACCGTCGGAGGCGAAATAGAGGGTTTTGCTGTCCGCTCCAATGAATACTGAGCGTTCATCCCGAGGGGTAGAAACATCCAGGCGTTCGGGGACACTCCAGACGCCTTCTTCGTTTTTCCAACTTACGAACAAATCCATGGGCCCATCGTACACCCGTCCACAGGCGACCACCATCACGCGGCCATTTGGGGAAATGGACATCCCATCGGTGGCCGTAAATCCAGTCCCTCGAAAAAAGCGGGTAATCCCGGTGCCCAAGCCGCGTGGGTTTTCCCATTGCTCACCCCGAAGTTCGGCTTTATAATAGGGGCCACCAGTAACCGCCCAATCGTCCCGCCAGCTTTGGAAATACACCGTTTGGCCGTCCGCAGAAATATTGGGCTCATCTTCTCCGCTGTGGGTATTGATAGGTGCTTGTAAACATTTTGGCGCAGCCCATTGGCCGTTCTTTTTTTCCGCGTACCAAATGTCACCATCAAACTCAGGGCGACCTTTGTAGCTGGTACTGGATTGCGACCAGGCTTGTTGGCCCCGGCCACTCATGAAGTACAAAAAGCGGCCATTGGGAGTGATGGACAGGTTGATGTCGCGTTGTGGCGAATTGAGCGAGCTCAGGGCGGTGGGTTTAACGGGCCAATCGGGTAAGGTGATGGCTTTTTTGGTGTCTTGTGCCCAAATTTGAATGGAGCAGAAAAAGAGTAGGGTAAAGTAAAGGATGCGCATATGTTGTAATTTCAGGGTTGTACCGCAGATTTTCATTATACAACTAAGGTGTTCTAAGGTGCCTAAGGTGGTTCAAAACATGTATTATTTGAACCACCTTAGGCACCTTAGAACACCTTAGCAAGTCAAATGAAAGACTCAGTTTTTCTTCACTCCGGTTGTATCCGCAGCTGGCTTTTTCTTTTTAAATGGATTGAATTTTTCCAACTCATTTTTGACTTTGTCTACCTCCTGCTGGGTTTTGCCTTTATCGATCACTCCACCCAATTTTTCCTGGGCTTTTTTGCTTAAAGTATCAGCTACCTTACCACCTAATTCTTTGCCAATTTTTTCGCGGGCCTTGGCTTCCAATTCCGCTTTTTTCTTGTCAATTTCCCGCTGGGCGGCGTTGCGCAGGGAGTCGGCGGCCTTACCGGCCAGTTCTTTGCCTTTGGCTTCAGCTTCGGCCAGTTTCTTTTTGCCTTCTTCTTCCAGCTTTTTCTTTTGCACGTCGAGTTCCTGGTCTACAGCGTTTTTCACGGCATCTGTCGCCACGGTTTTTCCATCCCCGGCGAGCAGGTTGAACTGCGTTTTGGGGTTGGTCACATTTCCCGTTAGGTTAACCAGCACATTGACAAATTCCGATTCCTGCATTTGTACCCCGATTTTGGAGGCCTGTTGCTTGAGTTGTTTCCAACCCGCAGCGGCCAGTTTACCAGCCGGGTTTTGATCCAGGTATTTTTTCGGAATTTTGAGCTTAACCGAATAATCGATATCCTGATTGATGGTATGTCGCCCGGCAATGGTCATTTGGATGTCTTTCACTTTGACATCAAAAGCGCTTACGTCAATTCCTCCCTCACGGATGACCACCCAGTTTTTGGTGTTCAGGAACAGGTCTTTTTTGATTTCGGCAATGTCCAGTGCCTGGCCGATGGCGTCCAGAGGTTTAAAACCTTTCACTACACCGTTGACTGTTTCCAAAAAGCCTTTGGCGTCCACTGTACTGAGATCAGGCATCATGTTGTCTTTCAGGTTGCCTTTCAGCACCAGGTTGGTATTGAACACCCCACTGATAAAGGCGCCAATTGGAGCAAGGATGCGGAAGGAGTTGAAAGTTTTGAAGGTTTTTTGGAAATCCATTTTGGACATGCCCAAACGCATGTTGTACAATGGATTTTTTTCATTTTTGGTATCGTACAAACCTTCAAAGCCAATGGTTCCCCCCAGGGTATTGGCAGTAATATCATGCAATTCCACTGCTTTGTCGGCTACCGCCAGGCTACCTTTAATGTTGTCGAGGATCATGTTGGTGTACTGAACCTGACCAGCAGTCGCATTGATGTTGATGTCGATGTTGTCGGGAACCAGAATGACCCCGTATTCTTCGGCTGGAGCTTCAGCAGCAGGAGCGCTGGAAGGCGTACCTGTAAATTCCGTCATAAACTGATTGAGGTCCAGTTTGTTGGAATTGAGGTTGATGTCACCGCCCAAAGTGCCTCCTTTGAAGAGGTAGTCAAATACATTGGTGATGGTACCATTGACCGCGATGTCGCTGTCCTGGATTTGAGTAGCGGCTGAAGTGATGTTCATACGATTGGGGCTGATTTGGCCCTTGGCTACACTGTTGAGCAAGGTGTATTTGTCGTACACCAGTTTGTCCACCTGGGCGTCGATCCCAAAATCGAACCGGTCAAATATTTCGGTGGAGGCCGTAGTTGTACCCGATCCGGAAAGTGAGGCTGCGGTGACGGTGCTGCTGCTTTCTTCGGCTGGCATCCACTCATTGGCATCAAAGTAGTGCGAACGGGCACTCAGGTTGCCAGTCATGGTTTTGCTGGGTGAAAAATAGGCCAGAATGTTGTTGATGCGGCCACTGGCCTGGATGTCACTTTTACCCAATTTACCCACAAAACGGCTTAAATCCACAAACTGGGGACTAAAAGTCATTTGAGCATCCTGAATATTGACTACAGGCAAACCCGCGCCACGGTAAGCCATGCCTTCTACCCGGGCGTTACCACGCATGTCTACACTTTCGTATTGCTGCTTTTCGACTTGTGACTGGCGAGCCCGCATCACCACATCAGCCGTGATTTTTCCCCGCAAGTCCTCCAGGCCTTCCATCGGAAAAGCTTTGGACAATTCGGCCAAATTGAGAATCCCTTTAACCTTTGCGTCTACATCTGGATCAGACATGGGCGTTTTGAGGATAAAGCGGGAATCAATGGGGTTGCTGCCAATTTTGAGTGCAAATTTGGAAAAATCAATCACCATTTGATCCAAATCGCTGCCAGGGCTGGCAATGCTGCCTTTGGCGTTGATATTGGCGATGGAAAGGGGCAAATCGGGGTATTTCACCCGGCCATTGTCCACACCGATGTTTATTTTGAAGGCGGGCATTTGTTCGGTCACTGCATTGTATGTTCCTTTCACCTCGCCATTCAGGGCAAATTTGCCATCAACTTTAACCTGCTCGTAACCTTGCAAATAGGCACCGGGGATAATTGAAAACAAATTGCGGAAATCATTCTCAGGTGCGTTGAAGCTCAAATCCATACGCACGTTGTCTGCATCGGGCAATTGTACCCAACCATCTGCCTGCAAACGCAGGGCATTCACCAATAGATCGTTGTCTTTCAGGGTGTATTTACTTTGGTTTTGGTCTACCTGAAAAATAGCATCCAGTGCCATTTTGGCATTGCTGAGGTAGCTCATGCCTCCATAGGTTACCGTCAGTGAATCTATTTCGGTTTGGGTATCCAGGTCATAGATCATTGCCGTAAGGTCACCCGAACCGCTGTGGTTGAGGCCCTTTGCGGCAACATAGGCACCCATACTGGCATCGTCGTAAATGAGGCTGCCATTGTTGATGCGGTAATCTTCGAGATCGATTTTGAAATCGGTGGTTTCTGTCGTGGTGGAATCATCGGTGGGTTTGGTTACGTTGTAA
>JAAFHQ010000260.1 GCA_013298445.1 Chitinophagales bacterium
CGCAACTGGCCTTTTTTGCCCTCCAATACGTAAGCACTAAAGGAGGCATTCCAAATCGGTAAGCTACGTTGAAAACCATCCCCCAACCCACTGTAAACAATGTAATTGAACTGCGATTCGACGCTGTATTTTTCCTTGGCAAAAGGTTTGCGCAGGTAGGAACCAAAGGTGCTTTGTAAAAAATTGCGGTTCAACTCCGCATTGGTAGAATACGTATTGGTCGTAAAGTTCATTCTGCTGCTGATCGACCACTCCCATTTTTTTTGTTTCTGATTGGTGATAGACAAATTGGCCCCATGTCGGCGGGAATAGGTCGTATTCTGCAAACGATTGATGAAAGTCAAGTTGCGACCAAAACCAAGATCGGTGCCCATGCTGAACCGAATCCCCCAGGCTTTTACAGGAAAAACATAGTAGACGTTGCCACTGGTGGAATAGTCGTTGCTGACGTTTTGAGGGGTGGATTTGGTTACCAATTGTTCATCTACTTCCTGAACAGTCTGAATTTTATCGGTGGTCAAAGTGCCATTTATGCTGAAAAGGAAAGTGGTGCCCTTTTTGGAATCAAATAAGTTGTAGCGCAAAGAGCCGTTGTAACGCAATTCCGGCGTAAGCGTAGGGTTTCCAATGTAATAACGCAATGCATCGGTCACTTCCTGTACCGGTTGCAATTGCCGGATGCTGGGCAAATTCAGGCTTTGGTTCAAGTCAAAGTTGATCGTTTTGGATTGTTTGGGGCGGTAGGTCAAGTTAAAGGAAGGCAGCAAATAGTCATAACGTTGGTTGACTGCGGCTTCCTGCAAAAACAAACCACCCCGGAGGTAGGTATTTTCCCAGCGCACCCGGCCTCCAAAATCCAGCTTTTTGTAATCTGCCTGCACCCCAAAAGTGGTAATGTGCTGAAATACATCACTCAATAAATGGTTGCTTTGCAGCTCATTGAGTAGCAATTGCCCAGAATCCTGTACATCCGACACCAAACGCTTGTCGTCGTTGACTGAAGCACGATAATTATAGGTAGTGTGAAGTGAATAGCGTTTGCTTAAGGGTTCCGAAAAAGAAATTTGTGCACTCCAGTTTTCAGCATCATTCCCAGTATTGCGTTCCTGATGGATCAATACTTCGCGTTCAGCGGCAGTGGCGGTGGCAAAAAAGAAGTTGCGTGATTGATTGGTGGATAAATTTTGGTTGTCGTTGGTATCCCAGTCCAAATCGAGGTTAAGGTTGCGGCCTTTTTTGCCCAAACGCTTGCGAAAAGTAAATTCAAGGTTGCCACCCAGGTTTTCACTTTCACCCCGATTGGTCCGTATGCTGGTATTCCGAGGTCCCATTAATAAGTCGCTGGCGATGGATTGAAAGTCGTAAACATTGTTGCCATTGCGCATGGACATGCCTCCAACCAATCGAAAACCCCATAGGGTATCCCGGCGATCGGATTCAAAGGTCAGGTTCAGATTTTGGTTGAGGCTAAAGTTGTCGCTTTGACTGGTGTCTTGGTTGATGATGGTTTGGTCCACTAAATATCGTTCAACCCTGGCGATCCGATCCAAATTCCGATCTGATAAATTCAGGCGGTAATTGCCATAAATCTGCCATTTGCGGGGCAGTTCCTGGGAAAAATTCAAACCAGTATTCACATTCGTATTGAGCCCGCCCGAAGGCAAAGCGGTGGATTCCGTTAGCCCCCGTTCCGAAACGTCGTTGTTGCCATTGCGGTTGACGTTATTGGCCGAAAAAGTGCCCGTCAGGCGGCGTTTGGGGGAAAATTTATTCAAGGTGCCCACTGCATCAAATTGCTGCGGAGGGCCAAGGCCGAGCATTGATTTGCCAAAATTGGCCTTTTGCCGATCGGGTTTGGTTTTGATGTTGAGGATTTTTTCCCTTTGCCCATCGTCAATCCCTGAGAATTCTGCTTTGTCGGATTTTTTATCAATGATTTGAATTTTGTCTACGGCATCAGCTGGCAAAACCTTCAGGGCCATTTTGATGTCGGTGCCAAAAAACTCCTTGCCATCCACCATGATTTTTTTGATGTCTTCTCCTTGGGCTTTGAGGGTGCCATCCTGGTCGAGTTCCATCCCGGGCATTTTTTTGAGCATGTCTTCCACAGCATCATGGGGCTGCACTTTGACCAGACTGGCACTCAGTTCCAGGGTATCCCCTCGCACCGTGATGGGGATACGATTGGCCGTAATTTCGGTGGCTTGCAGCAGGGTTTGTTTGGTTTTTAGTTGGATATCGCCCAGGTTGATTTCGCGGGTTCCTTTTTCGATGCTCAGGATTTTTTCCCAGGTTTCAAAACCCAGATAACTGATTTGCAGGCGATACGTACCAGGCCTCACCCCAGACAATTCAATCAATCCAGCATCGTCACTCAAATCATATCCAAACAAGGAGGAATCCTGAACAACATACAAAGCAGTAGTAGCGCGAGGTAGAATTTGGCTGCTTGAATCGATGATTTTGCCAAAAATTCGGGTTTGGGCCTGAATCTCACCCATAGCAGTTGTAAGCAAAAAGAGCAGCAAGCAGTAGATATACTTCATGTAAAAATTAGTTCAGCGCTGTGATAGACAAAGATTGGAATAAAGTGTTGCAGTAAAACGAAAGGACAGCTTGATTTTTGTTGTAAAATATACATTTATTCAAAATTCTCTTCTCCAAAAAAACTAAAAAAAAGATGCGCCTCCCCCACTCCTAGCATTGGGGAGGCGCCTTCACATAAAGCCAGTAACTAAACCTATTAATCAGTTATCTTTAAAAGTGAATAGTGAAAAGCGAAAAGCAAGTCAACATCACTGTACTCTTATGGGTAACTGGTCTGTCCTGGCGTCAAAAAACATTTTCTTGACTTTTTTTATCTTTGAACGGTTGTTGTAGGAATAGCCAAAGGCAACTTGTAAAAGAGTTAAAGCATTTTAAGCTTACCATTTCACTTTTCTTTTCGCTATTCGCTTTACACTTTTCACTATTCAAATAATCGTGCCAAAATGAAACCAAGTTTTACTTTTTTTTCATTTTTTCTTTTTTCCCTGCTTTTTCAAGCCATTTTACCATCAAAAGGGTATGCTCAAAATGTAGGCCAGCCTGGTGTTTATCCCATCAGTAAAAGTACCATTTCCGATCGGGCGATGGTGGTTGCGCCACATCCCATTGCATCACAAGTTGGGCTGGATATTTTGAAACAAGGAGGTAATGCTGTAGATGCAGCTATTGCCGTACAGTTTGCCATTGCCGTGGTGTATCCCCGTGCCGGAAACATTGGCGGAGGTGGTTTGATGGTGTTGCGCACCAAAGACGGCAAATTCAATGCGCTCGATTACCGTGAAAAAGCCCCCGGCAAAGCTGGCCGCGACATGTACCTCGATAGCCTGGGCAACGTGGTACCACGCCTCAGCACTGAAGGGCATATGGCAGCTGGCGTACCTGGCACAGTGGCCGGGATGATTGCTGCGCATAAAAAATATGGAAAACTGCCTTTCAAGGCGCTAATTCAGCCTGCCATTGATTTGGCAAAAAAAGGGTACGCCATTACCCAAGGCGAAGTGGATCGCCTCAATGGCAACCAGGCCAATTTCAAAAAATACAATGCTGAAGACAATGCCCTGGTCAAAGCTGAACCCTGGAAATTGGGCGATTTATTGATTCAACCCAATTTGGCTGCTACCCTGGAACGCATCCAGAAAAAGGGGAAGGCTGGTTTTTACAAGGGCCAAACTGCCGATTACATCGTAGCCGAAATGGCCCGGGGCAATGGGCTTATTTCCCTGGATGACCTTAAAAATTATGAAGCCCGCTGGCGGGAGCCCGTAGCTGCCAACTATAAAAATTACCATATCGTATCCATGCCCCCTCCGTCTAGTGGAGGCATCATCATTTTACAATTGATGAAAATGATGGAACGTTTTCCTTTGGCTGAATGGGGCTTTCAATCCCTCAACGCGGTACACCTAATGGCAGAGGCGGAACGCCGGGTATACGCCGACCGCGCTCAGTACATGGGTGATCCCGATTTTTTCAAAGTGCCTCAAGATTCCTTGCTGAACGACAAATACCTGCGTCAACGCATGGCCAACTTCAATCCCACCAAGGCTACCCTCAGCAAGGATATTTTGGCGGGGGACTTTCGCAGCATCAACAAAGAGAGTTTTGAAACTGAACACACTTCGGTGGTAGATGCAGAGGGCAATGCAGTGGCCGTTACCACCACTTTGAATTCCAATTTTGGCAACAAAGTAATGGTGCACGGCGCCGGCTTTTTGCTCAACAACGAAATGGATGATTTCAGCGCCAAAGCAGGTGTACCCAATCAATTTGGGCTGGTAGGCAGTGAAGCCAACTCGATTCAACCCAACAAACGCATGTTGAGCGCCATGTCGCCCACCATTGTAGAAAAGGACGGGCAATTGTTTTTGGTGATTGGTGCACCGGGTGGTTCGACCATCATCACTGCCGTTTTTCAGGTGATGATGAACGTGATGGAGTTTGGGATGCCCATCGATGAGGCCATCAAGGCGGGACGTTTCCACAACCAATGGTTACCTGATGAGATTTGGGTGGAAAAAGCGGCATTAACGCCGGAACTGCGCAAGGAATTGGAACAATTGGGCCATAAATTGAGGGAGGTGAATTACATGGCGGTGGTGAAAGCGATTTTGCGTTTGCCGAATGGAAAATTGCAGGGGGCGGGGGATCCGCGGAATCCGGATGATGATGCGAAGGGGTATTGAATGATGCCTACATCCGGAATAAACCACGAAAGCCCCTCTGACACAAGTCAAAGAGGCTTTCATGCTTTTAGCGCCAAGCGCCTACTCAACGAGCAACTTTACTTCAGTGGAATCGCCAGCACTGGAATTGCAGCGTGGTTGATGGTATCCTCGGTCAAACTGCCCAGCAAAATGTGGGCCAAGCCGCGGCGTTGGTGTGTTCCCATCACGATGAGATCGGCGTTCCGTTCTTTGGCAAAGTCGAAAATCACTTGTTCTTCGTTGAGCGTAAATGTTTCCGTTTTGTAAATTTCGACATCTTTCAAGCCAGTAGCTTCGAGCAACTGTTTTTCCCTTGTTTCAATGTCGTGATCGCCCCGATATGCTCCGGGGTTATTGATGTACAAAAGGTAGAATTTACCCCCAAAGATGGCTTCCCATTCCCGCAAACCTTCGAACATTTTTTTCTGGTCGGTTTCGAGGGTGGTAGGCACCACTATGTTTCTAAATTCTGAGATCTTATCGTCGTGTACAGTCAGCACGGGGCATTTGGCCGCACGGACAATTTTTTCAGTATTGGAGCCCACAAAGAATTCTTTGAGTCCACTAGCCCCTTTCGTACCCATTACAATCAGGTCTATACCTTCGGTTTGCACCAGATCAGTGATGATCGCAGTGAATGGACCACCAATGACGGCAGTACGGATGTTGTCAGCGCCCAAACTAGTGGCTACCTCATCCAACATCCTTTCCAGGTTTTCATGTACCATATTGAGGTATTTTTCCTCAATGGCACGGTCGTAAGTATAGTAGTATTCGGATACTGGCAATGCGGCACCTACTTGTTCATTTACGTGCAACAGAACGATCTCAGCGTCCGTTTTTTTGGCGATTTTAACCGCTACATCCAACGCCTGACGTGCGTTTTCGGAGAAGTCGGTAGGAACTAGAATCTTTTTCATGGCTGCTTTGATTTTCTAGTTCAAAGGTAAGGGCAAGGGGGAGGTGAATGCGTTGATCTTCAGGGGAGGGAGAAGGTGATTTTTGTCATCGCTTTTCAACTTCCATCTATTTTTAAAAAAAATGACGCTCCTGGAACTATAACATTGAAGCCAAGGTTAAGAGCATATTCTTACGAACAACAATTCAATCAAAAAACTAAACAACCATGATTGCATCTCAACGAAAACGCCGGAAGACTTCCACCAATCTGAATTAGTCTCCGGTTCCGTAGCTCAACAGGTAGAGTAGCTGGCTTTTAACCAGTGGGTTGAGGGTTCGATTCCCTCCGGTTCCACTTTATTTCAACAATTATCATACTGGTCTGTAGCTCAATGGTAGAGCAGTGCCCTGTTAAGGCAAGGGTTGTAGGTTCAAATCCTATCGGACCAGCACATTTTTAATAACTCACATTCACAGTTCTATTTTTAGACTCAATATAATGTGGGTATCTCTGATGCACACAGCGATTTCAATATGACCATATTTTTTACCGCAGAGTTTCACAGAGTACACGCAGAGTATCGTGGAGTTTTTAAGTTTTAAGGAGTTTGCCACCTGCGGTGGCTGGAGTTTGTGCTCCAGGAAAATCTTGCTTAGATCAAGGATAAGTACCCAAGCTTCAGCAAAGGCGACCTCCGTGGTCTCTCCACACCGGAGGTGCTCCTAAAAACTCCGCGATACTCTGCGTGTTCTCTGTGAAACTCTGCGGTAAAAAATACGTAATGTGAATTGTTAAATCATTGAGAAATTGCCAGCGTAGTCACGCGCCACCTTACCCTGTTCCAAGCTTGGATCATGTTCAAAATACAAAGCAAAAGCCCCATCCGCAGCCTCGTTCAACAAACGTTCCTTTTCTTTCATGGTCTCCAGAGGCCGCACATCGTAAGCCATAATGTAGGGCATCCGCACATGCCAACGCGAAGGAATCAAATCGGCACAATAAATCACTGTACCTTCTGGCGTATCGATGATTGGCAACATCATCGCCTCGGTATGCCCATATACAAATCGCAGGCGAATGCCGGGCAGCCATTCCACATCCTTATCACTGGGGTCAATCATTTCCAGCAGGCCCAAATCACGCAAGGGCAGGATATTTTCCTTGAGAAATGAGGCCGCCTCACGGGCATTGGGATTCAATGCCCAGGCCAGATGAAGCGGGTTCGACCAATAGCGCGCTTTGGGAAAAGTGGGCTCAGGGTTACCTTTGGCATCCAGTTGAATGGCACCTCCAACATGGTCGAAATGCAAGTGGGTGAGCAGCACATCGGTGATGTCCTCAGGGCGATAACCCGCTGCAGCCAGGTTTTGCAAAAAAGCTTCCTGACCCCAGAGCGTAAAATGAGAGCGAAAGCGGGCATCCATTTTGTCACCGACTCCAGTGTCCACCAAAATTTTGCGCGTACCCGTATCGATCAACAAGCAACGCATAGCCCAGGTACAGAGGTTATTTTCGTCGGGTTCGTTCATTTTTTGCCACATGCGTTTGGGCACTATGCCAAACATGGCCCCTCCATCAAGTTTTAAAAAGCCGGAATTGAGTGATATGAGTTTCATCTGGATTCGGATTGTACTTTCAAAGTGTAAATAAAGCAGGAATTCTGATATGCTTTGCGGTTTTTTATTCAAATTTGAGCTCAAAGCCACGCCATGCCCAAGATTAAATTGCCTGTTTTTTTGCCACCTGCCCTTTTGTTGCTTGCCTCCACTGTTTACAGTCTTTATGATCCTAGCGATTTTTTGGTCAAAGTTAAAGCGGCCAATGACTGGATTTTGTACCATTTTGGCTGGCTGTTTTCCAGTGGCACCTTGTTCTTCCTTTTGCTGTGCATCTGGATTTATTTTTCGCCACTAGCCAAAGTAAAAATCGGGGGCAAAGACGCCGTACCCATGCTCACGCGTTGGCAGTGGTTCAGCATCACTTTGTGCACTACGATTGCGATCGGCATCCTGTTTTGGGCCACTGCCGAACCTTTGTACCACCTGCATACTCCGCCCGGAGGGATTGGGGTCAAGGCTGAAAGCCCGGAAGCGGCGCGTTTTGCCCTTTCGACGATGTTCTTGCACTGGACTTTTACACCTTATAGTATTTACACCGTAGCGGGTTTGATGTTTGCCATTGCCTATTACAATTTGAAGCAGCCGTTTAG
>JAAFHQ010000261.1 GCA_013298445.1 Chitinophagales bacterium
TCGCGTTGGGTATCGATGGTGACGGCCAAAAACTGCACATCGTATTTGTCTTTCCAGTCCCCGTACACCTCTGTAATCGCGTCCATTTCCCGCTTGCAGGGGGCGCACCAGGTAGCCCAAAAACTCAGGATGGTGATCTTGCCCTTGCCCACATAACTTTTGATCTGCACACTCTTGCCATCCAGGGTTTTGACCGTGGCATCAGGCAATGTTTTGCTGCTTTGCGCCGAGAGTGCAAAAGTCAAAAGCGTCGCGGCGGCGAACATCCCGTATTTCATCAATTTCATCATCGCTGATTTTAGTAAGTTTGATGCATAAAAATAGCGGCTTTTCAACCAATACTGCACGCTACATCCCTGATTAAGTCACCACTAAGACAATTCCAAATGAACCGCTTAAGTATCCAGTTCAGTGTAATCATGCTGTATCTTGCGTTTTTGCCGCTGCAAATCTCTGCGCAAGATAATCCTTCTTCCAACGGTGGACAAATTTCCGGAAGCCTACAAACCAACGCCAATTTTTTCATCCGCGATTCCCTGATTGGAGCAGCCAATACACCCCAGTACGATCGCCAACTTTACGGCGCCGAAGCCTGGCTCAACCTCAACTACAACAACTGGGGCTTCGATTTTGGTTTGCGCTTCGATGCTTTTAACAATTCCAACCTACTGAATCCCACCGATTCTTATTCCGGTCAGGGCATCGGGATGTGGTTCATCAAAAAACAGGTGGACAAACTGGGCATTACTGCAGGCTACATTTACGACCAAATTGGCAGTGGCATCATTTTCCGCGCTTTTGAAGAACGACCTTTGTTGATCGACAATGCATTGATCGGCCTGCGGCTGGAATACAGCCTGGGGGAAAACTGGAAAATCAAGGGGTTCACTGGCAAACAAAGGCAGCAATTTGATAGCTACCGCTCCATCATCAAAGGGGTGAACGTGGAGGGATTTGTCAGTTCAGGTGACGAAAACACCTGGACTTTGGCTCCCGGATTCGGCATCGTCAACCGCACCCTGGACGATCAATCCATGAATTCCCTGGTATCCGTACTGAACACGTATGGTACAGACTACGTCTTTATCCCCAAATACAATACCTACGCCTTTACCGGCTACAATACCCTGAGTAAAGGGGCTTTTTCCTGGTATTTGGAAGGCGCGTACAAAACCCCTGACGCGCAAAACGACCCTTTTGCTGAAACCATCATCAAAGGAGATACCATTACGGGCGATCGGTTCATCCAAAAAGCGGGAACGGTTTTTTACACGAACTTGAGTTATGCGGGCGATAAATTTGGCCTCAGTCTGGAAGGCAAACGCACTCAAAACTTCTCCTGGCGCACCCGCCCACAGGAGCAGGCGAACCGGGGCACGCTTAATTTCATCCCCCCGATGGCCCGCTCAAACACCTACCGCCTGACTTCGCGTTACAACGCGGCTACCCAGGAGTTGGGGGAATTGTCTTTCCAAGCGGATTTGCGGTATGCCCCCAGCAAAAAACTGAGCTTTAATGTGAATGTATCCAATATTCAAAACCTGGATAACGAGTTGCTCTATCGGGAGATTTATGCAGAAATGACCCTGAAGATCAAACGCAACACCACCATCATCGCCGGGGTGCAGCGCCAGGAGTACAATCAGGAGGTATTTGAAGTAAAACCCAATGTGCCGCTGGTGCGGACCATCACGCCGTTTTTTGAATACCAATACAAATTCACCCCGCGCAAATTGCTGCGGATTGAAGCGCAATACCTGTTTATGCAAGAAGATCCAAGTGTGGAATTGGGCGCAGATTTTGGCTCCTGGGCCTGGTTGCAAGCGGAATATACCTTGGCTCCGCATTGGACTTTTGCTGCGGCCAATATGTTTAACGCAATGCCAGGTGTGGCTAGCCCGGTGGAAAATGGCAAACGTAAAGCCCTGTACTACCCGCGCTTCGACGTGTTTTACACCATTAAATCAAACCGTTTTTCATTGAGTTACATCAAACAAGTGGAGGGTGTGGTGTGCACAGGTGGGATATGCCGTTTGGAGCCGGCCTTTAGTGGGTTTCGTTTTGCGGTGACCAGCACCTTTTAAAAGTTTAGGAGTTGAGGAGTTTAGAAGTTTAGGCAAGTTAGCGTCTAAAACGCTGCGGCAGCCTCAACTTCTCAACCCCTCAACTTCTCAACGCATAAACTATTTCGGTCCGTCGATATTTGAAGCAGACTGTTGCTGAGCTTTGTTGTCAGCTTCACGTATTCCTTCCTTCAATTCAGACTCAATAGTGGATTTGGCAGCATTGAATTCACGAATACCTTTGCCGATACCACGCATCAGTTCTGGAATTTTTCTACCACCAAACAAAAGCAGGATCGCGAAGAAAATCAAAAGGACTTCCGATCCGCCAAGCGCAAACAACAACATCATTGTTCCCATGACGATCTTTTTTTTTGAATGATCTATGGATTCTCTTTCGAAAATCCTTGATAAGCACCCACAAGGAATGCTCTAATGTTAGACAGCCCGCAATGTACGAAGGTTTAAGCAGTCTCGCCAGAAAAAATACGGCGAAACGGGCAGAACTTTGACGTAAAGCGGGCATTTTTTCAAGTACTTATTTTTTTAGCCCAATTTCGCGTAGTCTTTCATCCAGGTACTCACCCGCTGTAATTGGCTCGTAATGAAGCGGGTTGTCAGCAGTCACACAGGATGGCAAACAGCTCAAATCCATGTTACTGACCGGGTGCAGGAAGAAAGGAATCGACAAACGGGGCAGGTGCCACTCTTCCCGTGGAGGATTGACGACCCGGTGTGTAGTTGACTTCAGGTAATTGTTGGTCAAACGTTGCAACATGTCCCCTACATTGATCACAATCTCCTCCTCCTCAGGCACAATGGCCATCCATTTTTCCTCCTTACTCAGCAGTTCCAAACCACCTGCTGAAGCGCCAACCAACAAGGTGATCAGGTTGATGTCTTCGTGTTGCTCGGCGCGGATGGCAGATGCTGGCTCATGCGTAATCGGTGGATAAAAAATAGAGCGCAAGATGCTGTTGCCGTAAGTGATCTGGGATTCAAAATAACTTTCACCCAGATTCAAGTGAATGGCGATGGCTTTCAACAACTGTGCCCCGGTGCTTTCAAAAGCGCGATACAACTGGAAGCCCAATTGAGCAAAAGCTGGTTCCTCTGTAGTTTGTACGTTATCAGGATATTTTGCTTTTGCAGGGTGACCAGCGGGTACTTCCTGCCCGATTTGAAAAAACTCTTTCAAATCCGCTACTTTGGACTGCTTAGCATGTTCCTTGCCAAAGGAGGTATACCCGCGTTGCCCAGCCAGGCCAGGTACCTCGTACTTCTTTTTGGTTTCTTCCGGCAGGGCGAAAAAACGTTTGGAAGCGGCGTAAAAATCATCAATCAAACTTTTGGGGATACCGTGATTGACAACACCTACAAAGCCAATGTTGTGAAAGGCATCACCCAGCTCTTGTACAAAAGCCGTACGTTCTGCCGCAGAACCATTGACAAACTTAGAAAGGTCAACTAATGGAATTGCGCGTTTCATGTTGGTTTTGATTACAGTTTGGGCTTGTAACGGGCCCGTTTAAGAATCGTTTGGCTATCCGTCAAACGGAATAGTTCTTTCAATGGGGTGTCGGGATTTTGTTCCATGTAGGCTTTGATGATCTGCCAACCCAACCAATCTCCGGTACGACCCGGCGCTTCCGCAGGCATACCTGGTGAGCTGGGGCTATACTCCACAAATTTGCGAATCTTTTGCCATTCGGTGTTGTAAAGCAGGTTTTGTTGCAAAAAATAGGCCCAAATGTTGTTCTCGTTTTCGTTCAACCATTTCATTTGACTGCTCGAAACCTCCATTTTAGCGGTATCAGCTGTGAAGGGCAACAAATGATCGAGCAGATACATTTTTTTGCCATTGTGGATCATGTGATCAAGTAGCGTTTCACCGCCAAGAGCATCCCCAACAATGTCTGAAACCAGGGGCCAGAGGGTTTTGACCGCAATGTGTTCTTTGTTAAAGGTACGGGTCAGGTACTGCGAAAAATTGGGATTGTCGGGATTAAAATTGAGATATGGGTATTTTTCACCCAAAAAGAAATCGAGACCAATGGCCAGGTCGTCGTTGGCGTACACAAAATTGCCGATGGAATACTCGGAGATAAAAGTGGTCAGGGTCGGGACCTTCCGCTCGGGGAAATAATACTTGTAGTAGCGGAATGCCTCTTCCAGTTGCTGGATGCTTTCTTTGGGCAACTCGGGGTAAAGCACCTGACAGGTATCGTACAAATGGCGTACGGCTGGGTGGGTCATAAACCCTTTGATGAAGGCCACTTCTCCCTCCGGGGCCACTTCTTTGGAGGTAGCGCCCAGAATGTTGTCAAAATAAATAGTGGCGAACGCGCCATATTTTGACTTCAGGAAAGGCAACTCTTCGGCCAGTTTATTCGTATCCATCTTGAACAAGTCCTGCTCAAAACGGCGAATTGTCAATTTTACGGGGGAAATACCAGAAACATCTGGTAAATCGTCCCTTTTGTCAGACTTACAGCCCACAAAAAACGTTAATACACAGAGTAAAATCAAAACGTTTTGCCAACTCATACCGGATTAGACTTAATTTTGAAGTTTTCAACTAATTGCTACCACAAAACAATCGAAATATGAAAAAAATTATTGCAGTAGCAGCATTTTTATGCATCGCGCTAACGCAGTTATCTGCCCAGTTTGAAGATGTAAGGTTTGGATTTCAACTAAGCCCCGCTTTCACGGGTATGAACACTGACAGCAAAAACATCAATCGGAATGGTACAAACCTGGGGCTCAAACTGGGAATGATGACCGAATTGTACTTCCGCCAAAACTACGCTATTTCTACCGGAATTGGCTTTGCGTTCAATCACGGTGGGGCGCTAACTTATGAATACGGTGGAAAATATTGGGTGCAGTCGGATTTGGGGCCGGATTTGGATACACTACCTCCTGGGGTAAAGCTGAAGCACAGCTTACAGTTTATTGAAATTCCGCTGCTGGTCAAAATGCGGACACGGGAATTTGGCCGCATGCGCTACTTCCTGGAACCAGGGGTGTTTTTCAATTTTAAATCTAAATCGACCGGTAGTATCGAAGGGCGTGGCATTGGTTCTGACGCCGAAAAGATCAACATCAAAAAAGACATCAACGGCATCAGCATGCTTTGGGGCTTGAATGGTGGGCTTGAATACAGCCTGGCTGAAACGACTTCCCTGGTGGCGGGCATCGGTTTTCAATCGGGTTTTACCGACTTAACGGAAGACAAAGGCACCGTTTTTGAACCTACTGGCAACAAACGTGAGAACTCCAAGGCAACGGGGAACACAATAGTGCTGAAGCTGGGGATTATTTTTTAGTGGATAAAGGGTTCCAATGTTAATAGGTACTACCCTCAAACTTTGGAACCCTCAAACTTTGTTTATTTCTTCCCCCTCTTTGGCCGATTCGCCTTCATCGCATCCAGCTTCGCTTTTTGCTCATCATTCAATACCACACGGATTTCTTCCTGCATGGATTGTAACAGCGGTGCCATCGCCTCACGCCGTGCGGTTTGTTCGGTATTGCTGTCCCGCGCCTCTTTCAGCTTGGGGCGGTAAGTGCTGATTACCCCTTTGATCTTGGTTTCCTGATCGGCGCTCAGGTTGAGTTTGACCCGCATCGAGTCAAGGTTCGGCAATTGACCGGGGCCACCTCCCGGGCGTTGAGCACTCAAATTCAGTGCAAACAAAAACAAACAGGCAAAGAAGCTGATTTTTAGCAGTTTCATGGAATACTTTTTATTTGAGTTAGACAAGTTCCAAACCTTTAAAGGACTGCCCCAAAATTTGAGGCGCTGGTGCATCCAGCCAACGATTGAGCACGGTTGTGTAAATATCCCGGAAGTCCACCTGGTATTTCAAGTCCCCGTCGTCCAGATTTTTCAGGTCGGCGGGGCCGTTGAAAAAGCCCGCTTTTTTCAGGTTTCCACCCATCAGGAAGAGGTTGTTGGCGGTGCCGTGATCGGTACCTGCGCTGGCGTTTTGTTTGACCCGGCGACCAAATTCCGAGAAAGTCATGATCAGTACATCATTCAGCAGATTGTTCTGCTTGAGGTCTTGCACAAAAGCCTTCATCGCCTCGGCGTATTGCTGGAGCAGGCGTTCCTGACGGTTGCGCTGGTTGGCGTGGGTATCAAACCCGGTCAGGCTGGCGTAATAAATGCGGGTATCCGTATCGGCAGTGATCAATTGCGAGATCATCTTCAAGTCCTTGGCAAATTCACTCTGCGGGTAAGCCACCGTAGGGCGATACACCTTGGATTTTTCGAACAAGTAGTCCGCCGAAGATTGGGTGTCCACCAGGGTTTTGTACAAATAAGCCACATTTTCCTCATGGTGGGCCGTACTTGGGGTTTTGCCCACGGCTTGCAGGATTTTATTGTCAGTCGTCCGTTTGAGTTGGACGGGGTCACTCATGGCGAAACCCCGGCGTTTTTCCCCCTTCAGGGCCAGGCTTAAGGTGTCATCGAGCTCGATGGCCTGATAAGGAGAGGCACAACCGGCACAATTGCTGTCGAGGTAACGCCCCAACCAACCACTGTTCAGGTACTCGGTACTTTCGCTGGCGGTGTGCCAAATGTCCATAGAGCGGAAATGTGAGCGATCGGGGTTGGGGTATCCCACACTGTTGACAATGCTCATCACACCCTCATCGTACAAACCTTGCAGGGCTTGCAGCGCGGGATTGAACCCCAACTCGTCGCTCACCTTCAGCACTTCGGTTTTTGGGATTGCGAGATTAGGCCGGTTTTGGTAATACAGGTCGTTTTGGTAAGGCACAATGGTGTTGAGGCCGTCGTTGCCGCCCGAAAACTGCACCACTACCAACACTTTACCTGCCCGTCGGGCCATCAATTGGCCAAAGGAAATATCGTTGAGGAAGGCCGGAATCATCATGGCTGTACTGGCCAGCGCCGACTGCTTCAGGAAGTTTCTTCTTTTCATTTTGGATTAGTTGAGGGGTTGAGAAGTTGAGAAGTTGAGAGTCGCTCGCAGTAGCCTAAACACCTCAACTTCTCAACTTCTCAACTTTTATTAGCACATTTGATATTCCGGCAGCGTCATCAATCGCGTGGTCATTTGGCGAATGATGGTTTCGCGGTCGGTAGCAGGCAATTCTTTGGTATAGGAATCAATTGGCAATGCCGTGGGCGTCAGCAGCAGGTATTTGGCCAATTCGGTAGCAATTTCATTGCTGCTATTGCCTTTGATGCTGGCGATTAAGGGCTGCAAGTTGACAGTATTATTCAGGCGGCGACTGCCTTTTTCGCGGGCTTCATCCTCAAACTCACCTTTGGTACGCAGGCTAAATTCGGTTGAATTGAACAAATACCCGGGCAAGTTCAAGCGCAGCATCAAGGTCGAATTGTCGATCCAGGTTTTGCCGCCTGGCCAACCCGCCACATTGGGTGGGTTGAAAAGAATTTGCCCCAAGGCCCGTTGAATGAACAACATCCCCATCGGTTGCTCAAACTTCATTTCCACGCTGCGCATCAAACCTGCCGTGAATTCAATCGGTGACTTGATGCGGTTGCCCATGTTTTTGGCAGCATAAAACCATTCGCTGCTGAAGATGCTTTGCATCAATTTGCCAATATCGTAACCCGACTGGTAAAACTGCTTGCTGAGGGCACTGACCAGGGTTTCATCCACTTGATCGTTGACAAAGTGTTTGTAAATCTTGCGCACGATAAACTGGGCAGCTTGAGGTTTTTCCAAAATGGTGTTGATGATGTC
>JAAFHQ010000262.1 GCA_013298445.1 Chitinophagales bacterium
ACCTAGTTGGGGAAAAATCATCGAAAAGAAAGGATTGGGTCTACATATTCCAGTAAAAAAACTGGATGCGAAAGCTCTGCTCAACGCCATTCAAAAAGTTCAAACCGATGAAATAAAAAGCAATGTTTTGGCAATGGGGCAGCTAATCAGATCGGAGCAAGGCACGGAAAGAGCTTTGTTTGAGCTAGAGCACTATTTCGCACATGACCAGGAAAAAGACAACTAAAAGGAATCACCCCATCCCCTCATGCAACTCCACCCCATTGTTCCGCACCGAATTCACCTTATCCGATACCTGATACATCTTCAACAGCCCATCAGCTGGCACATGCAACATCCCCTCAATCACCGCAGGGTTTCGCTCCTCCAGCCACAATTGTCGTGACTCCCGGTCAGGTAGTACCAAAGGCATCCGATCATGAATCGGCATCATCTCCGCATTGGGTCCAGTCGTGATAATGGAAAAACTGTGGATAACTTTTCCCTCGCCACGCCAGCTTTCCCAAATTCCGCCCATGACCAGTAACTCACCTTGCGCTGGAAGAATTCGAAAAGGTGTTTTGTTTTTGCCCTCTTTTTTCCACTCATAAAAACTATCCGCCAACACCAAACAACGCCGTTGCCGGATGGCATTGCGAAAAGCTGGTTTTTCCAGCACCGTTTCGGCCCGGGCATTGATCATCTTGCCACCCATTTTGGGGTCTTTGGACCAGGAGGGGATCAGGCCCCATTGAAACAATTGTAAGGCCCCCGGCGCCTGGTTGCTGATGACATATGCTTGTTGGGTGGGCGCAATATTGTAGTTGTACAGGAGTTCATCGTCTTCAGCCTCAAGCGAAGTGCCAAGTTCAGCCTCTATTTTGGCTTTGGATGTGGAAAAGGAATAGCGTCCGCACATACCGATTAAATGGTTGAGATGGTTTAGGGAGGTTGAGAAGGTTTAGGCTACCGCAGCGTCATTGTCGACCGTACGAACTCTGAAGGCATGAAAAGCGGATCAAACTAAACCTTCTCAACCTTCCTAAACTTTCTCAACCAAAAAAATAATTTCAAAAAGTTATCAACAAGGCCTATTTTCGGAATCCGTCTAAAGCCTTGATAGAATGCAGTTTAGTTCAAAACGTTTTCCACCTCAATTTAGTGGAAAAGCGTCAGTTTAGCACCTACTTATACACACTCGTTAACATCTGGTCTTTGGAAATAAAGTTATCCCCATTCTCTACAGCGTTTTCCTTACGCTATGCCCGAAAAGTGGCTCCCCACCAACGGCTCGTTCACAATCGCGTCCAAAAAAGTTATTCCGTTAACACGTATTTAGGGTATTGTGGACAAAAGTCAGAACTACCTGATTAGTATAGCTTTCGCCTGTTGGTTTGTTGTGCATAAGCGCAGTCAAAATCTTAACACTGAGATAACCTCTGGTTAACCCATTTTTTTCTCCACATACTAACACTGCTGATGATGAACTTGATTAGTTTTTTAATTTAAAATCATTTTAATTAATCATAGGGCAAGTTCGGCTGAAAAAATTTGCCAAAAAAAAGCGCTTATCTTTGTTCGAGAAAAAAACAAAAGCATGTCAAGCGCAACCGCTTCCTCAAAGTCTGCTGCATTCATTTATCCCAAAGCCGTTCAAGTTTGGCTGATGATTGGGGTTTTTATGGTTTTTATGCAAGTGGTGATTGGTGGTGTGACCCGGCTTACGGGTTCGGGACTTTCCATTACCAAGTGGGAAATTGTAACTGGCACTTTACCACCGCTGAATGCAGCACAATGGCAAGAAGAATTTGTGGAGTACCAAGCAACGCCCCAGTACCAAAAAATCAACGATGGTATGAGCATGAGTGAATTCAAGTTCATCTACTTCTGGGAATATTTCCACCGCTTGTGGGCGCGTTCGATGGGTTTCGTTTTTTTAATTCCGTTTTTGTTTTTCTACTTCAAGGGCTGGATTGACCGCCCATTGCTCCGGCGGTTGGGCGTAGTCGTACTGCTCGCAGCATTGGCTGCTTCCTTTGGTTGGATCATGGTTGCCAGTGGTTTAGTGAATCGACCTTGGGTAAATGCCTACAAGTTAACTTTACATTTGTCCATCGCGTTGGCGGTATACAGTACCTTATTCTGGACTTTGTTGACAACTTTTACGGGTTATCCACAAGTTATCCACACTATTTTGTTAAAAAAGTGGGGATTGTGGATAGCAATCCTGCTTGGTGTACAAATTGTATTAGGAGGCATCATGTCAGGGATGAAAGCAGGGCTTTTTTACCCAACCTGGCCCCAAATGAGCGGTGAATGGATCCCTTCTGTGGTCTTGCAGGGCAGTGAATGGAACAGCCTCAATTTCATACACTACGACCGTGGGCCCTTTATGTCAGCCTTGGTGCAACTCATGCACAGAAGTTTGGCTTATGCATTGGTTATCATTGTTTTGTGGTATTTTTACAAAGCCATGACCAATGCACCCAAAGGTCCATTCCGAACAGCCCTTCCGCTACTTCCTGTAATGATTTTTATACAAGTTTTGTTGGGAATTTTTACCTTGTTGTACTGTAAGGGAACGGTGCCCGTGGGACTCGGTGTTTTCCACCAAGCCGGAGCCTTAGTACTCCTTACAATCATCCTTTTTCTCAATTATCACTTGCGTCTGGACGCAAAAAAGTGAAAATGTGGAAAACTTTGTGGAAAACTTTTTTTAATGTTAATTATTTGCGAAGATGCCCGTTTTTTGGTTGGATGATCAGTCCTTAGAATTTCCGGCACCAGAACTAGCTACCCCTGAAGGAATTTTGGCGGTGGGTGGTGATTTGTCTCCGGCGCGTTTGTTGGAGGCCTATGCAGGGGGGATCTTTCCTTGGTTCAATGAAGGAGACCCTATTTTGTGGTGGTCTCCGGATCCACGTTTTGTTTTGTTCCCTGATGAATTGGTGGTGTCCAAAAGCATGCGCCCCTATTTCAATCAAAAGAAATTCCAGGTTAGTTTTGACCAGGATTTTGAAAGGGTCATGCGCAGTTGTCAACAATCGAATCGGAATGGACAGTCGGGCGATACCTGGATAACAGAGGATATGATCCAGGCCTATGTACAAGTCCACCAACTGGGCTATGCCCATTCAGTTGAGGTTTGGCAGGATGGAGATTTGGTGGGCGGTTTGTACGGTATATCGCTAGGGAAAATCTTTTTCGGAGAATCGATGTTTGCACGGGTGAGCAACGCTTCCAAGTTTGGCTTCATCACCCTGGTGCAGAAACTGCGCGAAAAAAACTTCACCTTGATTGATTGTCAACAACAAACCCAACACCTGGGTAGTTTGGGTGCCAAGCCGATCAGCCGCAAATCTTTTTTGAAATACCTACAGGAAAATAAAAAGCTAGAGACTTTAACAGGCCCCTGGACAAAAGTTCTCGCAGAATAATTTATTTTAGCCTCATCAACTCGCTACGTTTATGACCTGTCCTTTCCCAAAGTCCAATTGATGCAATAGATCGATCTGTAACAAATTAACGTTGTAACCAAAAGATTCCGAACTGCTATGCTGATTCGACTGCTCTCGCTTTTTCTCCCACTGCTGCTGTTGGCTTTTGTAGTGCCCAGTACCGAAGGCATCTACCCCAAGGATTTTTTTGCCGCACCGGTGAGTGGCCCATTGCGCCTGTCGGGCACCTTTGGCGAATTGCGCCCGGACCATTTCCATTCGGGCATCGACATCAAAGGCGGCCTGGGGGTACCCATTTATGCCGCGGGAGACGGCGAGGTGTATTGCATCAAAATCAACCCTGGAGGATACGGCAGCGTAATGTACTTGCGGCACCCCAATGGATATACGACCCTTTACGCCCACTTGAGTGGCTTTTCACCTGAGTTGGCCAAATACATTGAAGACAAACAGTACGCAGCGCAACTGTTCGCTGTGGAATTATACCCTGAAACGGGGCGTTTTCCGGTCAAAAAAGGGCAGTTGATTGCCAAAATGGGTAATACTGGCCATTCCTTTGGTCCACACCTCCATTTCGAAATTCGAGAAACCGCGACCGACCGATCCATCAACCCTTTGTTGTTTGGATTACAAGTGTTGGACAACACCCCTCCCCGGGTGCACGAACTCAAAATTTACCAAATTGCTGAGAACAATCAATTGGCCGAAACCCGCCGGGTTCCTTTGCTGCTCAAAAACACCCAATACGGCGTAACTGGCGATACCCTTAAAGTCAAAACCAAACAAGTGGGCCTGGCCATCAAAGCCTACGACCACATGGACGGGGTGAACAACTGGAATGGCATTTATACACTTGATCTGTTGGTTGATGACAAACCTGTTTATCATTTTGCGGTGGAAAAACTCGATTTTTCAGAAACCCGTTACATCAATGCCCATGTGGATTACGAAGAAAGGGTATCGCGCAATTCGTATTTCCATCGTTGTTTCTTATTGCCCGGCAATGGTTTATCCATGTACAATCAGGTGTTGGAAAATGGCAAATTCAACATTGCCGAGAAACAAACCCGCAAAGTGAATATCGTTGTCAAAGACGTAGCCGGCAATACTGCACATACCCAGTTTTGGGTCAAATTGGACACTGCGCTGGTGAAAGCCGCCCCCCGGCAGTACAACTACCTTTTGCCGTACAACCTACCCAGTGCCATTCAAACCAGCGATGTGAAAATCCATTTTCCAGAAAAGATTTTTTACGAAGATTGTTACCTCCAATACAGTGTAGTGCCGGAGCGTTCGGCCAATGTTTTTTCCAAAGTCCATATCCTCCACAACACGCGCATCCCCGTGCACAGCTTTTACAGCATGGCCCTCAAACCCGTCAAATTGCCTGATTCACTCCGGCACAAAGCCTTCGTTGCCTATTGCAACAGCAATGGCCGGGTAACCAATTACGGAGGAAAATGGCAACCTGACGGGAGCCTTAAAGCGGATGTACGCACCCTTGGAGAGTTTTGCATCAAAATCGATACCGTTCCACCAACCATTACCCCTGAGCGATTTACCCCAGTATTGTCTAAAGTGAGCGCTATCTCTTTTCGGATTAACGACAATTTCGGCAATGCCGGCAATATGGCTGGCTTGACTTACCGCGCTGAAATCGATGGACAATGGGTGTTGATGGATTATGATGAAAAATACGACCGCATCACCTATCGCTTTACGCCGAGGGTTACAGCTGGTGCACATGTTTTTCACCTGGAGGTATCGGATGGGATGGGTAATAAACGGATTTGGGAGAAAAATTTTACCCGTTGATGGGTTGAACCCAGACCGGGCTTTTTTGTTTTGGTGCTTGTAGAGACGCACGGTTGTGCGTCTTTTGATTTGACACCAGCCAGAAAGACGCACAACCGCGCGTCTCTACGGCAAACCACTAAAAAAGAGAGCATGTTAAAAGTTGGAGACCAAGCACCTGATTTCACTGCTGTAATTCAATCTGGCGAAACCGTTTCATTAAAGGATTATTTGGGAAAAAAATTAATCCTGTTCATTTACCCAGCATCCAATACGCCCAGTTGCACTGTTGAAAATTGTAACCTGCGCGATGCTTATGCTGAGCTGAAAGCAAAAGGGTATACCTTACTTGGCGTTAGCCCGGATTCAACCAAAAAGCAGCAAAATTTTATTCAAAAATTCAGCCTGCCTTTTCCCCTGATTGCCGATACGGATAATGAAGTAATCAAAGCTTTTGGCGCCTGGGGCGAAAAACAGATGTATGGGAAAACCTACGATGGCGTCCTGCGCAGCACGTTCATCATTGACGAAAAAGGAGTGATTGAACAGGTAATTGACAAAGTTGTCACTAAAAACCATGCGCAACAAATACTAGGAGCAGGGGAATAAATGTAATTTTGCCCGCATTCAACAATTCTCCTAGCCGCTCGCCTTCAGGGGCAGGCTAAAATAAAACACATGAAGCCAACACTTCTGATACTGGCTGCGGGCATGGGCAGTCGATACGGCGGACTCAAACAAATCGATGGCGTAGGCCCAAATGACGAAATACTTCTGGAATATTCCATTTATGATGCCTTGCAAGCCGGTTTTGGCAAAATCGTATTTGTGATTCGCAAAGACATTGAGGCGGCATTTATGGAAAAAATTGGCAACAAAATTGCCGAAGCAGCCGAGATTGATTTTGTATACCAGGAATATGATACACCCATCAAAGGAGTGGACGTTTTTCCAAATCGAGAAAAACCCTGGGGAACGGGACACGCCATTCTGGTCGCTTACGAAACCATCAAAGAACCTTTCGCGGTGATCAACGCCGATGATTATTACGGGGTGGATGGCTTCCGCTCCATGGCGCGTTTTTTAAGCAGCGATTGTGAGCCCGAACATTTTTGTATGATTGGTTATGTATTGGCCAATACCCTTTCCGAAAATGGCTTTGTGTCCCGTGGTGTTTGTGAAGTAGACGCCAATTTTAAATTGTTGAGCGTCACCGAGCGTACTAAAATTGGTCGGGAAGAAAATGGTCAAATCTGCTACGAAGAAGCAGGACAAAAAATAGCCTTGCCGGATGAGACCTACGTATCCATGAATTTTTGGGGCTTCCACGCCAGCATATTTGAATCGCTGCGCAAGGATTTTGTGCAGTTTGTACAAGACAATTGGGAAAACCCCAAGGCCGAATTTTACATTCCCACTGCGGTTAATAATATGATGAACCACCAGGGTTTGAAGGTTAGTTTATTGCCCAGCCAGGACCTTTGGTACGGAGTAACTTATCAGGAAGATCGAGGCACCGTATCCCGAGCCTTCCAGCAGTTCATTGCCGAAGGGCGTTATCCAGAACAATTGTGGGCGTAGGCCCATCCAATCGATCGCAACATGCCATTCTCCACCGTTTTTGACTACTTCGGTTTTCCGGAGGGCCTTCAACTCGCGCCACTCGGTAGCGGCAATATCAACGACACCTGGCTAGGCACTTCGGTGCAAGGTGAAAAGCTGGTGTTGCAACGCATCAATACCATCGTTTTTCCCTATCCGGATCGGATAATGCACAATTATCGGGTGGTTCTGGCGCATTTGCGCAGTAAAGACATCAATCTGGAATTGCCGGGCTTGCTTCCAGGAATTGATGGACAAGGTTATTTATTTGACGAGGAGGGGAACTGTTGGCGGGCGGTGGATTATTTGGCGGGAAGCGTTGCAGTAGAACACGCCGAGAACCCGGAACAAGCCCAACAAGCGGCGGCAGCAGTGGGTACCTTTTTAAATGGCCTGGCCGACCTCGACCCACAATTGGTGCAAGATACCCTGCCGGGGTTCCATGATAGTTTGAGCCGCTTTCAACAGTTCCAAAAAGCAGTAGAACAAAATGCGGTAGGGCGCCTGGCTGAAGTGCGCGATGAGGTAGCCTTTGTGCAAAAAGAAGCGCGGGTTTTTCAACACATCCATGATTTGGGGCTCCCCCTACGGGTTGTACACAATGACCCCAAAATTGCCAATGTACTTTTTGATGCCCATAGCGGCAAAGCCATATCGGTGATTGATTGGGATACCATCCAGGCGGGTAGCATTTTGTCGGATTTTGGAGATATGGTGCGGAGTATGACGCCTACTTTTTCTGAAGACGAGGCCGATGTGAATAAAGTGGAAGTAGTTTTGCCTTTGTTTGAGGGTTTGGCGAGTGGCTTTGTACCCAAAATTCAAGCTGCCCTGAGCCCGGTTGAAAAAGACCATCTTTTACAAGGCGCTTTTTGGATCATCCTCGAACAAATGATGCGCTTTTTGGGCGATTACCTCAATGGCGATGTGTATTACAAGGTGCGTTATGCCGAGCACAATTTGGTGCGGGCGCGGAACC
>JAAFHQ010000267.1 GCA_013298445.1 Chitinophagales bacterium
CCACCGGGGGCTGATCCGCCGGTAACTTTCAAATCCCAATCGAAAGTTGAAAAATGCCTGAACTGGATTTATGTCATCAACATCAGAAAGATCAACGCCCAAGCTTATTTTAAAGCCTTTCAACTTGTCATTTTTTTGCACGTAACTCCGCCAATTCACGTAGTAGGGGCCAACTACCCGTGGATCTGAACGGTTAAAGGGAATCAACTGCACCAAAAGCGGGGTAGTATTGAATCCCATAACTTTATACCCTCCGGGTGGCAAAAAACGATCTTGCTCGTTTTGAGCACTCAACACGTTGGCCATCAATAGGCCGATGAACAGGCTAGCAGTAAGTATCGTCAGGTAGCGCATGGTCAAAAGCGGAAAAACACGTACAAGGAATTCGGTATCGAAGGCAGCATTTCAAACTGCCGGATCTTCTGCTCGGTCGGGGGGACTCCCGGATCGGTTTGATCCCTTTCTTTCCCCGAACTCGCCATTCCATACAAACTACTTTCGGTACTCAGCATTATTTTGGACGACAGGTGAAATAGTATACCCATCAAAGGGCCTCCGCCAAAACCAAAAGTATTGCTGCCCAATTCAATCGTTCCACCGTTGGTATTGAAATCAACATCTTCCTGTTGATAACGCATGATGGCATCAATGCCGTAGTAAAAACTGAACTTTTTAGTCAAAGTCCGCCGCCATTCGAGCCCTGCGCGCAGGTGAAAATCCCGCTCATTGATCAGGCGCTGGCCCGTATTGGAGGCTTCTTCCCGATTGCGCAAACGAGCGTTGAATCCCGCGCGGAAAGTACTGCGAGCGCTAGGAATTTTAAGGCTGAACAAATAAGGATCAGTAGGCAAACCCTGGCCCCCGGAATTGAAAAAACCAGCGAGGGTTTGGGTAATGTTCATGCCCAATTCCAACTTTGGCCAATACAATAGGGTATCCTGAGCAGAGAGCTTTCCCCATACCGTCGTCATCATCAGCAGTAAAAACAGCAGTCGCAACATCCTGTGTAGTTGTAGTCTTGGTAAAAATACCACATATTGGCATATACCCAAGCATTTTAACAAAGTAAAGTGGGAATAGGAAGTTGCTTTAACATAAGACGGAAGCAAAGAGCAATGCGTTGGAATTTTTTTAGGAGCATGTTTAATTTTTTTTGTTTGAGGCGAGAATGAGGCCAATTTAGGCTGAATGAGACCCGAAAAGCGGAGTTTAGCAGCGCTAAATGAGCATTTTCGGGGCGAAATGCAGCCTAAATTGGGCCATTCGCAGCCAAACAAAAAAATTTAAACATGCTCTAACGTTTGTACTGGCTAATGTATTCAGGTACAGGAACCCCTGATTGTACTTCATCTTGTTGAGGAGCCCCAACACTGAGCTGTAAAGGCAACAAACCTGCCCACACTGGTGCGTCCATATCTTCAGGATCGTCGCCAACCCCCATGTCGCGTACTTTGGCCGAAACTTCCTCCATTTCAACGGCAATGAACATCGTTTTTTTGAGCTCACTTTTCGAAGGTTGCCGGGCATCATTCCAACGCCCCGGGATGACGTGTTCGGTAAAACGTTCGGCGGCCATCCATCTTTCCGCCGGATCATCCACCAAACGGGTGGTTCCAAAAGCGACTACCGAGCGGTAATTGAGCGAGTGGTGAAAAACAGAACGAGCCAGCACCAGTGCATCAACCAAGGTCACTGCAATACAAACCGGGATGCCCTTGGCCATTTGCATAAAAAAATGGCTACCTACGGAGCCATGCAAATAAATGGTATTGTCTACTCGACAATAAGCGGTCGGGATGATAAATGGCTGCCCTTCCAATACATAGGATACGTGGCAGACCAGTGATTCATCCAAAATTGTATGAATGGTCCCTTCGTCGTTGCGCATCCGCTTGGCATATCGACTGGGTTCAATGCGGGAAGTCTTTGGTTTCATGTGTTTATTTTTTTACAAAACTATGGAGAATAAGGACTAGTAGAAACAGCCAGTTTTGAGAAAAAGGGTAGACCAGTTGTAAGGTTGCATGACTTAACGTTGTTAAAAAAATTGAATCTGTTGAAAAAAGCAACAGAATCCCCTTTGAGCGAAAATCCTTGCCCATTGGTCGATACGAAGGGCACTGTATGGCATAAGTAAGCTACTTTTGTCGAAAAGCAAGGTATAACATTTGAATGTGCTTCAAGATTGAGAAGACTATGCAGATTTGGCTATTTATTCCCGCATTCCTTCAACTCAGCTGGGCAGAACAACTGCTCTGGGTGGCTGCGGTGGTATTTACCATCTTGCTGAGTATTTTTTTGATCATGCAGTTTTTTAATGAAGAACATGATCACAGTGAGACCCGCCCTAAAATTACGGGTGCCCGTTTTATCCTAACTTTTTTCACCTTTTGGGCCTGGACAAGTTTGTTGGCCCACATCTGGGAGCCGGGCTTGTTGATCTCCTTGGTGGATGGGCTGCCTTTTGGTATTCTTGCGGCTTTGTTTCCTTACCTGATTTTGCGTTTGCGCAAGCCCGTAAAAAAGATCGTTCCCTCCAATCGCCCCGAATTCAATTACCAGGAAGCCCTCACGAGTACTGGTGAGGTATTGCAATACATTCCACCCCATCAGGAAGGCCTGGGGCGCGTACACCTCAATTTGCGCAAAGCGCCTTATGCCCTCGATGCTGTTTCGATTGGTGCCGAAATTCGCCCAGGCGATTCGGTGCGGGTGGTGGATATTGTTGACGACCACATCTTGGTTGTAGAACCCTTACAAAATATAGGCCCGCAGTCTCCATTCTAGTTATCACCTATTTTATATCTTTGGGATTATTCCAGATCAAAATCATTGGACCATGACCTTGAATGACCTGCTCATGTACCTGGGCAATCATCCCGAATCTGTAGTATTGTACTTCGCTATTTTGCCTATGGCCGCTTTGCTCCTGGCCTGGATAGCTGGAGTGGAAGGCCGGGATGCGCCCTGGAAATTCTTGTATTCTGCCCTCATTTATTTGAGCGCAGTGCCAGGTATTTTTGCCCTATCGCTCAATGTGTATATATTTCTGTTCGAGCGCACCAGTATTTTGAACATGGATATCTACACCCAGGTTTTGCCCATTGTATCCATGATTTTGACCTTGAGCATTGTGCGGCGCAATGTGGATTTGAGTTATATCCCTGGATTTGATAAATTATCGGGCTTGCTCATGCTGATTGCTGCAACGATAGGATTGATGTGGCTGGTAGATCGTACGCGGATCTTTGCCATTATTAGTATGCCCTTTTCAGTGGTGGTATTGATATTTGCCGGATTGCTGCTGGCGCTGAGTTTTGGCTACCGTCAGTTTTTTGGAAGAGGTTATTCAAAAACTAGAAATTAAAATCGGTATCGTCTTCTTTGCTCTCTTCTTTGCGCAGGCGCTCGGGGCTTACGCGGAAAGTGTATTCTCTATCGACAGTGTATCCGAAAGTAGCGTGAGGCAAGAGGCGCATCAGGAATTTGCTTACCAGTTTTAATTTACTAGCTTGCATGCCGACCGTATAATCACTGCCATCAGCGAGTTTAAAATGCAGAGTGCCCTTGCGGAACAAGTGAATACCAAAGGGTGCGCGCTCGGTGATGATGGAATAAACCCACACAATTTGTTGAGGTTGATAACGGAGGTAATTGAGCAAAAGGTGATTGTCGATGCGCAGGTTAGTTGTGGTATCTACAACCAATTTACCTCCCACCATACTTAAGCCCAAACCAATAATGGAAAAAACAATGCTGATTTTAAAGGTCAAAACGCACAATCCCGAACCAAAAGCCAGCAACACCAAACTCATGGCGAACTGCATCCGCAGTTCACGAAGGATGGCATTGCGCAGGTTGCGCATGGCAGGGTGACGGTATAAAGTTTCTCGGTTCAAGCTGATGAAATTAAAAAATAAACAACAAATTGTTCCTTTAAAAAGTTTTTTTGCTGTATATTTAACGCAAATTTACCACTCTTTTCGTTCTTTGGAACTGATTTGCAGTAGTTTTTAATATTTTTTTAACATCGGAGCACATGGCAGAACAGCAAGTGAGTTACAACGAGGACAACATTCGCTCTTTAGACTGGAAAGAGCACATCCGGTTACGTCCCGGGATGTACATTGGCAAGTTGGGAGACGGAGCTTCTTCGGATGATGGCATTTACATTTTGCTCAAAGAAGTGTTGGACAACTGCATCGACGAATACGTCATGGGGCACGGTAAGGAGATCCACATCAAGATAGAGGAAAACTCCGCCGAAATCCGCGATTATGGCCGAGGTATTCCCTTAGGCAAAGTCATCGACTGCGTATCCAAAATCAATACTGGGGGTAAATATGATTCCAAAGCCTTTAAAAAATCAGTGGGCTTGAACGGGGTAGGTACCAAGGCCGTTAACGCACTTTCGGATTATTTTTTGGTCAAAGCTGTGCGCGAAGGGCAGATGAAAGTCGCCGAGTTTCAACAAGGTGAACTGCTTAAGGAACATCCGGTTGCAAAAACCAACGAGCCCAACGGAACCCTGGTTTCTTTCAAACCCGACAATGGCATCTTCCGCAATTACCGCTTTCACCGGGATCACCTGGAAAACCAGTTGTGGAATTACGCTTACCTCAATTCAGGCTTAAAACTCAACTACAACGGGCAGACCATCGTCTCCAAAAATGGCCTTTACGACCTCCTGGAGCGCAAGAGTAAAAACGAAGACCTGCGTTACCCACTGATCCACCTCAAGGGCGAAGACATGGAAGTGGCCATGAGCCACGGCAACCATTATGGGGAGCAGTACTACTCCTTTGTCAATGGCCAAAATACGACCCAAGGCGGTTCCCATCTCAACGCTTTTAAGGAAGCAGTAGTGGAGACGGTGAAGAAATTTTACAACGCCAATTATGACCGTACGGATATCCTGGGTTCCATTGTAGCTGCGGTGAGTGTCCGGATTGAAGAACCAGTTTTTGAATCCCAAACCAAAACCAAACTCGGCTCGGTCAATACTGCTCCAGAGGGAGGACAAAGCATCCGCACCTTTGTCGGCAACTTTATCAAAGAACATCTCGACAACCACCTGCGCAAACACCCAGAAATAGCGGATGCCCTGAAAAAACGCATCCTGCAATCGGAACGGGAACGCAAGGAGATTGCCGACATCAAAAAACTGGCCAATCAACGCGCCAAAAAAGCCAACCTGCACAACAAAAAACTGCGGGACTGTCGCCTGCACTTCAGCGATTCCACTAAAAAGGTGGCTGAAGACATGCGCCTGGCCACCACCTTGTTCATCACCGAGGGGGATTCGGCCAGTGGCTCCATCACCAAAGCGCGGGATGTTCAAACCCAGGCCGTGTTTAGTTTACGGGGTAAACCGCTCAACTGTTATGGCTTGACCAAAAAAACGGTTTACGAAAACGAAGAATTCAACCTGCTCCAACACGCCTTAAGTATAGAAGACGGGATGGATGACCTGCGCTATAACCGCGTGGTCATCGCGACCGATGCCGACGTGGACGGCATGCACATCCGCCTCTTGATGCTGACTTTCTTCCTGCAGTTTTTTCCTGAACTGGTGCGGGGTAACCACTTGTACATTCTGGAGACACCACTCTTCCGGGTACGCGACAAGCAGCAGCGTTTTTACTGCTATTCTGAAGCTGAAAAACAGCCTGCCATCAAAAAACTGCGGGGCAAACCAGAGATCACCCGCTTTAAGGGTTTGGGTGAAATTTCTCCAGACGAGTTTTCGGCCTTCATCGGTACCGACATTCGCCTTGAACCGGTGATTATTACCGAGAGTACTGATATTGATGATGTATTGTCCTACTACATGGGCAAAAACACGCCAGAGCGCCAGGATTTTATCATTGGCAACTTGCGGGTGGAATTGAATGAGATCGAGACAGAGGCGGTAGATGCTCCGGCGCTGGAAACGGCGGATGTGGAGGATTAAAGCTTAATTATTGATAGCCTTCGTGCCTTAACAACTGAGGTGAATCCTTAGGTGCCTTAGGTTTCTTAGGTGGTGAAAGAATGTTTTTTTTACCACCTAAGAAACCTAAGGCACTTAAGGATTCACCTCAGAAAGTGTGCGTCTGTAGCGCGCCAATGAAACCCTATAGTATGGCCAAGATTTTATACTACCTGCCCGAGATCACCTATTTCATCACCGCTTGGCTACTATTGGACTTACTAGGCAGTGGCCTCTTTCGTTTGTTGGTACGACCCCGTGCCAAACAGCATTGGGAAGCTGCACAATCCTCCATTGAAGCTCCGACAATTCAAGAAGAGCAATCCCCTCAATCCTGGCTGAACTACCTCACCCAAAGTAGCCCAACTCACCAAGAGCCCAGCACCCGAGTACGCCTGCGCCTGAAAGGCGTTGTACGAAACAGTTCCAAAGGCAATTGGCATCCCGCTGAAATCAAAACTTTTTTTACCCTACAGCCCTTGACCATGGTTTGGTATGCGGACATCACCAGAGCTTTTATGGTGTCGGTCAAAGCCACTGAGCAATATGGCGAATCTCGGGGATTCAGCACCCGTTGGTTGTTGTCCACTTTTCCTTATCGTTGGAAAAAAGCAGCGCTGCCCTTGGCTTTGGCTCAACGCAATGCTTTTTACAGTCTCGCTGCCGCAGTTTGGCAACCCCAGTGGTGGTCGTTTTACCAGTTCAAATGGAGGGAAACAAATGCAGATGACCTGGCATTTACTTGTACCATCGAAGGCCATCCTTTTTTTTTAAAAGCCCAAATCAATGATCAGCAAGAATTGGAAGAACTGAGTTTGTGGAGCGAAAACTGGCAGGAATGGCAGGCAGCCCTCCGCTGGAGTGACTATCGACTTTTTCAGGAACAAAAAATGCCCTTTCAAGTGGAAATTTTGCGGAGAGACAAAGCTGGTGAGCTGTTCGCTCAGGCCGATTTGCAGGTGACGGATGTGGTGCAAAAAGGTAAATACGCCTGGTGGTAGGTTATTTGAATAGGTCAGCCAGGGTCACTTCAAAACTAGGCAAAACATTACCTCCGCTCAAGACCTGATCAAAAGGCACTTCAACTTCCAGCCCATCTGCTTGATAAACCGTGGTTTTTTGCAAAATAGGATCAATCAACCAGGCGAGTTGGCAGCCATATTCCATGAATTCGATGATTTTTTCCTGGATTGACTCCAATCGATCATTGGGTGAGCGCAATTCCATGATAAAATCGGGTACAACCGGGGCAAATTTTCTTTTTTGGACAGAGCTTAAGGCGTTCCATTTCTCATGTGGCATCCACGCCGCATCCGGGCCATAAGTAGCACCAGTAGGTAGTTTGAAGCCAGTTGAAGAGTCAAAGGTTTTTCCAAGTTTATGTTTTCTATTCCAAATACCTAACTCCGTATTGAATTCGGAGTTCCAAGCTCCTGTTTCAGTTCCTGTTGGAGGCATAATGATGATTTCTCCAACCGAATTGTGTTCTATTTTTAGGTCCCGATTGAGCTGGCAAAATTCAAAAAGCCATTTATCACTGATTACATTCTTCGGAAAGTTCAGTCTGAGTGTTCCGTCAAATTGACTTGTGTGCATTATGAAACTTTTGAATAAAAATAGGCATTTCAACTTACTTAATCAAGCTAAGTATTCGAGGCTAAAAAATAGCCCTTACAAATGGAGGTATTCAACTTTTGCGGTATTTTACCTAAGATCACCTTTAAAATCACCAAAGTCATGCGGCGAATCCTCCCTTTGTTTTTTTCCCTGATCTG
>JAAFHQ010000264.1 GCA_013298445.1 Chitinophagales bacterium
ACGAATCAAACCATTCGACAAGAGGCCCAAAAAGCTGGCGGCGAGGAATATGCTGCCCTTTGTGAACTGGCCTATCGGCAAAGCATCTCCGCGCACAAATTGGTCAAAAGCCCAAGTGGAGAAACCCTGTTTTTGTCTAAAGAAAATTTCAGTAATGGCTCCATCAATACCGTAGATGTGACTTACCCTTCTGCCCCGCTGTTTTTGGCCTACAATCCCGAATTGTTGAAAGGCATGTTGAACGGGATTTTTTATTACAGCGAAAGTGGCAAATGGACCAAACCCTTTGCCGCGCACGATTTGGGCACCTACCCTCTGGCCAATGGGCAAACCTATCCCGAAGACATGCCAGTGGAAGAATGTGGCAACATGATCATCCTCACGGCGGCCATTTGTATGGCTGAAGGCAATACGGATTATGCCAAAAAACATTGGCCAACCCTTTCGATTTGGGCTGACTATTTGAGCAAAGAGGGCTTCGATCCTACAACTCAGTTGTGCACTGATGATTTTGCTGGCCACCTGGCCCGAAATGCCAATTTATCGGCTAAGGCCATTGTGGCCATGGAAGCCTATGCCATGCTGGCCAAAAAAATGGGCGACTTGCCGCGTTTTATCCAATTTGATGAGCTCTGCAAAGGTTATGTGAGCAAATGGCAATCGATCGCTGAAGATGGGGACCACTACGCCCTTACCTTTGACAAGAAGGGCACCTGGAGCCAAAAATACAATCTGGTCTGGGACAAGGCTTTGAATTTAAATTATTTCCCAACCGCTGTTTTTGAAAAAGAGATGAAGTATTACCTCAGTAAACAAAATGAATACGGACTTCCGCTCGATAGCCGGGCCAATTATACCAAATCAGATTGGGTAGTTTGGACGGCCACTTTGGCAAGCAAACAAAAAGATTTTGAAGCACTGATCCGCCCAATGATCCATTTTGCTGGCTATACCCCTTCCCGGGTTCCACTAAGCGATTGGCACGATACCAAAACTGGAAAAATGATTGGTTTTCAGGCCAGGAGTGTGGTTGGTGGGTATTTTATGAAGGTTCTGGAGGGGAAGTTTAAGGGGAAGTAAGCCATGCCTTCAAAAACTTACTCTTGCTAAGGTGCCTCTTTAGTGCCTGTGGTTTCTTAGGTGGTGAAAAATATGTTTTCTTTCACCACCTAAGAAACCACAGGCACCAAAGGAATCACCTTAGAAATTATACTTTTAATCATTTTGAATTCCAAATAACGCCGCTTTGGATTCAAACAGCTACCTTCTCTTTTGCTTTCCCCGGTGCCGTTTCCACCAAAAAGAAAGCACAAACAATTGCAAAAATCACTCCAAACAGTGCGACCATCAGCACCTGCTCAATCCCAAATTTCTCTGCCACGATCCCCGAAATCACTGGTGCCACGCCCCCTCCAAAAATTTCTCCAATCCCAATGATCAACCCGGATGCCGCACTGATCATCGACGGCGGAACCGTCTCAGTAGCAATCGGGCCGTCCAACATAACCAGGCTGCCCAGAATAAAAGCGCTGGCGAAAAACAGGGTAACAAACAGCGCGAAGGAATTGGCACCGATATTGGATAATAGGACAATCGCCAGAGCCGCAGCCACCAGGGCCCCAATAATCACGGGCTTTCGTCCCAAACGATCCGATAAGCCATTGACCAAGGGAATGCCCAAAAAGCCACCGATTCCGATTGCCGAAGCCACAAAACCCATTTGTTGCAGGCTTAAATGGAGGTAATCGGTCAAATAATTGGGCATCATGGCGGTCAGCACAAAAATGGCCGCCATCACCCCACACATGACCAGGGTTCCTATTTTGATGTTGCGGTATTTAAAAACGGCTTTGATGTTGATGTTTTTTGCCGGGAGATTTTCAATCTGGGGCTGATCCTTGATGAAACGATACAACAAAAACGTCACAATCAATCCGGGAATAGAAACCCACACAAAAACCCAATGCCAGGAAGGAACGGCAGACAAGAGTTGGGTCGCCAGAATGGGGGCAATCGCCGTAGCCAAGCCACTGCCTGCGCCCAACAAACCCATGTTAAAACCCACTCGATGGGGAACCGAAGCATCTTTAACGGCTGCAAATGCCGTTGGAACGTACGCACCCTCAAAAATGCCCAACACCCCTCTGAGCAGCAGCATGGTGCCCAAACCCGAAGCCAAACCGGTGATGCCAGAAAAAATGGACAAGGCAGCCAAGGTCGGAATCAATATTTTCCGACGGCCCAATTTGTCCGACAATCCGCCAAAAATGAGCGAAACCAGGCCCCAGGCTAGGGCTGTTACACCCACCACCGCGCCTAAATCCTGGTAATTGAATCCCAAATCTTTTTGGATGACGGGGAAAAGGGGAGCAATGATCCACCTGTCCAGGTTGAGCAGCATGAAGCCGAAGGACAAAGTAAGGATCGATCGATAATCCGAGTGTTTGTAAATCTGCATGTAGGTGAATTTAAGGAACCGATAGGTGCTCAAAATACACAGCTTCATGTCGATAGGGTAGTCATTTTGCTGCATAACCTATGCAGAATCAATCCTGGTTTTTTGAAAATTTACCTGATTTTACTTTTTTGCTTCAGGCAAATTTAGGGTTTCCCGGTAGTATTTTACGATTTGAATCACCGAAGCCAGATTGCTAGGTTTCTCCTTGGTATCCCGTTCAATCATGATGTGCCCTTTGAATTGTTGCCTTTTTAGCTCCTCAAAAACGGCAGGGAAATTGATCACACCACTACCCACTGGGACATCCGTTAGTTTAGGATTGTTGTATTCGGCGATGTCTTTCAGGTGGATGGCAATGATCCTGCCTTCCAATTTTTTTAAACCCTCCACTGGATTAATGCCACTTTTGGGCCAGTGACCGAGATCGGGACAAGCCGCAAAATTTGGATGGTTTTTCAACGCCAACAATACCGTATCTGGATGCCAATAGGCGCTGTTGCCCTTCCAATGGTTGTGGATGGCCACTTTTATGCCATACACGCCCGCCAGGCTATCCACCATATCCAGTTGGTGAACAGCGGGTTCGGCAGTTACGTATTTGACCTTGAGTTGTTTGGCCAGTTCAAAGTCTTTTTTCCATTTCGCCACCGTATTGCCGCCGACTACATAAATGGACTCCATAATGAGCCCATGCTGTGCGATCAATGCGTTTAATTTTTTGATACCGGATGGAGATAAATTCATGATCATGGAATCCTTCAATTCCACTCCGGCTTTGCCAAAAGTATACCCTTCCACGTAGGTCAATCCGGCGCTGTCCACTCTGGAGAGTTGGTCTGGGAAAGAAAAATTGCTAAAGGTGTATAAGCACACGCCTAGCTTCCAGATTTGAGGTAAATCTCCATCTGTTGTGGCCTTGGATTCGACCTCAACAGCCTTTACCGACTCAATTTTGAGTTCTTTAATGGCCTTGTTTTGTGCTTGTAAATTTATGGATAAAGCCAAAAATAGAAACAGTAGCAGAAGGTTTCTACCAATCGGTGAAAGATGAAAAATAGCGAATTCCATGTGTAATTTATTTTTTCCCAAAGTGCAGAACAAAGTAACCCTTTTTCCAAAAATAAAAAAGAGAGGAGCAATCGCCCCCCTCTCCGTTATCTGGCAGAAAAATTGAATTCTATGAATGCTTAAAACTTGTAAGTTGCTGTGAGGAAAAAAGCCCTGGGCAGGATGGACATTGAGGAATATACCGCATTTGGATCGGCCTCCAACATTTCCTTGGTGAAACCTTGGGTGTTCAATGGAGTAGGTAGGGGACCAGGTGCCGCCCAGCTCATGATGCCGTAGGTATTCAGTAGGTTGTTGACTGATGCACTCAGTTGGAGTTTGGTAGAGCAATTGTACCCCAAGTTGAGATCAATTGAACTGAAAGCGGGAAGTTGAAAAGCGTTACCAAGGTTTGCCCAACGTCTGCCCATGAATTGGTAATAAAATGCAGCATGGAATTTTTTGCTTTGGTACATCGGTGTGATCATCACGATGGTGCCTACGTTGTCGTTTTTATTGCCATTATAAGTTACATTTTCGTCATCCAATGGGCCATTGGCTTTGGCCTGGTAGGCCGAGAATGCTAAAACTTCAGAATCCTGGAAAGTGGCCACTGCTCGGATGCTGAAATGTGCATTTAATAAAATTTTTCCTTCCAACTCCAGGCCTAAACTTTGAAATTTATGGAAAAGCGGTGCTGGTGTATAGTAGGAAAGATCCAGATTTTGAAAAACCTGGAAGTTGGGGACATGGCTGAGTAAAGTATAAAATTGTGTCACATTAAGGCTATATTGATCCTGTTCCAATTTGAATCCCCATTCTGCCATTTGAGTATTTTGGGCTTCTACTGAAATATTGGACGTCAACTGCTGGTTGCCAATGTTCATAAAAAAATTCAAATCTGGCGATTTATGGCCTTGGGCATAGCGGCCATAAAAAGCGAAATTTTCGTTGACTTGGTAGTTCATTCCAAAGGAATAGGAAAGCGACTGCAAATCCTTTTTAAAATTTTGCTCAGGATTATTGGTCCACAGGAGGTTGTCGTACAAAGTCGCCGAATTTCCATCAGCTCCAGTTGGACTACCTAGGGGAAGTCGTTTTGGCGTGGTAAAACTGGAATTGACGGCGAAGTTTTCGTACCGTAAACCCCAGTCCAGGTTCAAGTTGTGGACGATTTCCCAGGTGTGGCCCAAGAAAAATGCCATTTGATTACTGCGGGCATTGTTGTTGTAAAAACCACTGGCACCAAGATATGCCGTGCCGTTTGGATTGGTCAGGTCATAATTTTTTCCCTGTTGGTCCGTGAAACGAATTCCAACGGCTTGAGGCTTGTCTTGAATGGTGGCAAAACTATGGGCCGCGGGAAGGGCAGTTAAACGAGTAGTTTGGGTTGAGGCATAATAAACCCCAATGCTGAGGTTCATGTCTTTGAACTTCTTGCTCAAGGTAGCCTGCTCAATGATGTCTGTAAAAGTTAGGTTAAGGTAAGGATTGGGGTTGTGAAACAGTGCATTAGGCATGATGTCTCCACCTGGAAGACTCATGTTGATGGGGAAAATACCAATGGGTTGGCCTCGTCCTCTAGGCGGGAAGACTTGTACGCTACCGTAGGAATTGCCATTTGCAATATTGTAAAATTCATAAACGCCATAACGATCTGGATGTAGGTTAAGGTCGTAGAATGCCAATTGATCTACCCGAATGGGAAAAACCAATTCGGTCGTTTGGGCAACATGCGCTTTTTTTGAAACCCGCAGTTTATTGACAAAAGTCCAGTCGGTGCTCCATTTTTGCTCCCAATGCACCCCACCCGCAATTTCGTTATACGCACCAACTTTCCGGGTATCATAATCTAGGGTTTCACTCGAGGTAATTGAACCCGGTATGGTAAATTGCTGTGACTGCACCAGAGTAGAGCTGGTATTGTCGAAACTGCCTGCTGGTCTTGGTTTTTCAAAATTTAGAGTGGGGGTAAATTCGAAAGGGGCAGTATGGTCGTCGAGTAATTTGGCGTACAATTTCAGCAAACCAGTTTTGTACTTTTTGACCAGATTCGCTTTTAACTGGCCGCCGTAACTCAAAGTATACCCTGGATACTTGGCTCCATCAGCGTTGCGGTAGAAACCACCGATGTTGAAAGTCAGATTTTTGGCTTTGTTGAGCGGGCCACCAAGGTTGAATTCAGCACGATAGTAAGGGTTTTTGCCGTTGCCTTCAAGGCCAAATCGAGTAGCCAAAATTCCTGAAAAAGTTTGACCTCCCGTTTTCGATAGGTAGTTAACAATTCCACCAGGTGCATTGGGGGCCAAAATGGATGCTGAACCACCCCGGGCCATTTCAATACGCTCAATGGTCGCATCGTAGCGAAGGAAAGCATCGGGGTTTATCAAACCGCTTATCCCCATCACTGGTAATCCATCTTCCTGGACGGACAAATAAGTAAAGCCCCCAGAATAATTAAGCCCACGGGTATAAATGGAGTTTCCTACTTCCCCTCGGGCAGTATTTACATACAAGCCAGGCAGATGTTTCAACAGGTCGATGGCGCTGTTGGGTACAATTTTGTCCAACCGATTGGAATTAAGTGTACCAACCGCAATCGAGGCATTCATTTTGGTGCGAACTTCAAATACCCCAGTGACGATCATTTGATCTTTTGTGCCAGCTTCGTTTAGCGCAATTGGCAGGCTGTCATTTGCAGGTATCTCGCCTACACTTTGTGCTGTTGAACTTAGACTCATCAGGCACATTTCAAAAACCAGCAGCAAACCAGATAGCCAGTTTTTAGTGTGGAATGTTTTCATAAGTAGAGTGGGTGGTTGGTGCATTTCAAAATAATACTCACCCAATTTACATAAAAAAGGGAAGCAAAAACTCCCCTCTACCAATTAACTATGATTGTATAAAAAACCTAGAATTTATACGTTGTGCTCAGGTATAGGCAAAATCAATCTCCAAAAGCCTCTGGATTATTCCCGGTACTCCTTGGGCGTCATACCCGTTTGAGCTTTAAAAAATCGACTGAAATCACTTGGGTCCTTTTTGCCTACTTTATAGGCTATTTCGCTGATACTTAGTCCAGATTGTTTGAGTAAGGCCTTGGACTCCAACAACATCGTTTCATTCAATAAGTCGTGGGCAGATTTTCCCATGGTGCGCTGCACACAGCGGTTGAGGTAATTGGGGGATACGTTTAAAAACTTGGCAAAATCGGATACTTTTTGAAAGGTGTAGACCTGTTGTGGGAGCGCTTCTTTGTAGCGTTGGGTCAGTTGTGCCGCAGAGTCGTTGGAACTGATGTCTTCCATGTGACTAAAGCGCCGCACCTCATAAAAAAGGGTAAGCAGGTAGGAGCGGATCAAATCCAGGGACTCTTTGCGCCCGGTGCGGTATTCCTCATCCAAGCGATTCAGCAGGTATTCAACTTTGGGCATCGCTTCGTCGCTAATTGTCACTACAGGATGCCCATTGTATTTCAGGAAGATAAATTCATTGAATAAGTCGCTCTGGATGAATTTTTTGTTAAAAATCTCTGGGTCAAAATGGCAATAATACCCTCGCACATCTTCACTCATGGCCTCGCTGGTCAGAATTTGATAAGCGGGTAAAAAGAAAAAAGTGTTGGGACCAAGGGTATAATTGTCAATGCCCTTGTTGCGAGTGGTGCTTCCGGCGGTGAGGAATAAAAAGTCGTATACCGTTTTGCGATGTGGTGCCAAAGGGAACTTGAGGTAAGGCCGAAATACTTCAATCCGATTGATTTGGAACCAAGGGTGCAAGGGGGTCAGGATTTGTTGCTCCCAACCCGGCTCCGGACTCAGGAATTTACCCAAGGCCGTTGGATCCAATAAAGTCGCTTGCCACTCTTTGTTTTTGTTGACCATGGTTTAGAGCACTTATGTTACCCCACTACTTGGTTGCGCAAAATTCCAATTCCCTGGATTTCCAATTCTACCACGTCGCCTGGTTCAAGTGGACGATGCACCGAAAAGTTGTTCTCAATCAAACTGCCCCAACCTACGGTACCGGAGCCCAGGATTTCGCCTGGCATTAAAGTTACATCATTTTCGGATGCGCGTTCGATCATTTGGGGGAAGGTCCAGTGTACAGTTTGATAGTTGCCTTCGCAGATGCTCGCGCCGTTGATACGGGCGGTCATAGCCAAATCGAAGCGGTCGTTGTCTACCCGATATTGTTCCATTTCGTCTTTGGTCACGATGCATGGGCCAATGGCGTTGGCGAAATCTT
>JAAFHQ010000265.1 GCA_013298445.1 Chitinophagales bacterium
AAGGGTAAAAACCTACCCCAATCACCCCGGAGAAAATTGCCCCGATGAAAAAGCCATACCAGGCCTTGAGCCAGTCGGCGGGGATAAAAAATACGTTTGGATTATTGGTGAAATAAGCCAGGGTGGTCAATACAATGATCAGGGCAAAAATGCTACTGGCGGTGATTTTGACCGAGCGGGGGATCTGCTGCAAATACTTTGGGCGCAGCCACAAGAGTAGCCCCAGTCCCGCAAAAATGGCCAGCACCAGCACCAAAAACAAATCCCGCGTTACGTAATACCCCGCCGGGTTTTCGTGGAAAATGGCGAAGAGCACCGCCACCGTCATGATCGTCACAAAAACCAAAATGCTGTAAATCAACCAGCGCTCAATTTTCCAGGCCCGCAGCGATTTGTCGCTCAGTTGCCTGAAAGGATCACCCACCGTTTCGGCCAGGCCCCCGCAGCCACAAACCCAGGAGCAATACCAACGTTTGCCATAAAAATAGGTCAGTACGGGCGAAATGATGAAGATCATGGCTACGCCAAAAACGATCATGAACAAACCCACCCCACCCGAATTGAGCAGGTAATCCATTTGCCCTTTTTCAAAAAAATCGTAGTCCAGTGGCCACATGTTTTTGAAGTCGTAGTAGGGCTGATTGAGGCGTTGCATGAATTCTGGGAGCAAAAAGGCAATGCCCGTTTGGAAAAACATGACCGAGCAGGTCCGCAAAACCTGGTAACGATTGTGGCGGTATTTCCAGATGAATTTGAGGCCCATCGCCAGGATGCTCAGGGTGTACAATACGCCGTAGACAAACCACTGGCTGGCGGGTTGTTTTTTCAGGAATTGACTCAAGGGGTCAAAAAAACCGACCAGCCCGGTATTGGCCGCCCCGTTTTGCCCCTGCCCCAGGTACTGCGGCATAAAGTAAAGAAACACGTAAAAACCCGTGATGAGCACTGCACTGAGCATACCCCAGAAGCCTCGGTTGGACAGGGAATTGAACCAGACCCCGTTGTTTTTGATGCCTGCGCTATGCCCGGTATAGGTGTACCAGGCATAGGTTAAAATCCCCCCGCTCGCCAGTACCAAGGACAATACCAGGAAACCAAATGAAAAAGGGAATTGTACCCCAAACAAGCTAAGGCTCAACAACAATAGACCTAACCCAGCCAGGATTGAGCCCAGCTTCTGCCCCAGATTCAGCCCGTAATGGGCGCTTTGATTGATGATCGACAAATTTGGTTCCATGGCTTAGGCTTGGCTTGATTTTAGAAATTGGAGGACAGAACGGAGGCTGCGTTTGGAGCGGCGTTTAATACTTCTTCCGGTTTCGGCGCTGTATTTTTCCAATAAGGCTGCTTCGTATTCGGGAAAAAATTCGGGGTCGAAGTTGGCCAAAGAGAGGTCTTGCAAAACTTTTTCCAGCGGCGTTTTGCCCTGAATCCAACGTTCACAAATCTCCTGGCGGTAACGAATGCCCATCAGGTTGAAGCCCAAAACCTTACTAGTCGCTTGATCATACACAATGCGGATGCTCTTTTTGCCATCCGGGTGTTCCCAATACAAACTTGCTTCACCCGCATTGAACTGAGTCGGGACATGGCCGTAAACCTGGTATTCGATGTCAAAAAACTTGGCGGAATTGAACCAAATGCCGGGCTGATAGGTCGTTTTTTTGCCCAAAATATTATGGGCTACATTTTCACCCATCATCCTTCCGGTGTACCAAACGGGCTCGATGGCGCGGCGACCGGGCTCAGGCTGCTGCAATTCGGCGCAGTCGCCAATGGCGTACACATCCGGGGCGTTGGTTTTTAGGTAGACGTCTACGAGTATTCCCCGTTGGGTGGCAATGCCACTGCCCTGCAAAAAGCCAATGTTGGGACTGACTCCGGCGGTGAGGCCTACGTAGCCACAAGCGATGCGTTCACCAGTACTGGTGATAACTGCTCCAACTTTGCCCGTTCCATCGTCGATGATTTCTTTTAATTCCGTATTCAAACGCAAATCGATGCCCTGCTCCCGGATGTGCCGATTGATCATGGCCGATTCTTCAGCGGGTAGGGTCACATTCCAAAAACTGGGCTCCCGCACCAGAAAGGTCACCGGAATGTGCCGGGAGTGAAACATTTCAGCCATTTCAATGCCGATCAGCCCGCCGCCTACAATTACGGCGCGTTGCAAGCCGACGCTCCCTTTTTCCATCGCCTCCAAATCCTGTTTGCTGTACAAGCCATGTACGCCTTGCAAATCCTGCCCCGGCCAGCCAAATTTGTTGGGTTGGGAGCCCGAGGCAATGATCAGTTTATCGTAACTGATTGGCTCAGCACTGTCGCTGTGCAAGGTTTTTGCCTGAGTATCGATGGACTGTATTTTGGCTTTTTTAAGCTGTATCCGATTTTTTTCCCAAAACCAATCCTCATAAGGTTGGATGTCCTTCCAGCGCAGATGCCCCATGTACACGTACATCAGCGCCGTGCGGGAGAAAAAATAGTCAGATTCGGCGGAGATAACGGTGATCTGGCAATCTGAACTGAGCTGCCGCAAGGTGCGCGCTGCGGTAATGCCACTGATGCCGTTGCCGATGATGGCGATGTGCATAGGTATTAGGTTAAAATTTGATCTGGCAATAAAAATAGATCACGAAGTACGTTATTGATACGATCCCCCGTGTTAAACCCCCTCCAATATACGATGTAATTGTCCTATTGGGGACAAGTCATGTGTTAAGTTACTCCTAAACCTAGGGGTAAGTCTTGACCTTTGATAGCTTTACTTGTATTTTTGTACTAAGTTTTAATCCAGACAGTAACAAACCATAACCCATGAAATACAATTTACTTTTAATTTACTTTTTTGTATGCAGTCTGGGCTGTTTTGCCCAAACGAGTGGTTTGACCTTTTCGACCAATTCAGCCAAAAAAGATGTCGCTGTTGACCTGACTGATCCATTCCTGGATGTGCAGGTACCCATCACGATTACAAATACTTCGAAAGATACGGCCAAAATCATCTGGCGTCGGATGGGCCTGACTGGCCCCAGCAAGTGGGGAACCCGCGTGTGCGACAACAATAATTGCTACGATGAGATTGTTTCTTCCAACCTCGATCCCAAGTTGAGATTGAACGAGCCCTTTGTGATTCCTCCCGGTAAAAAGGCCGATTTGATTATGTATTTCTTGCCTTATGGTACAGCGGGGACGGGAAAAATACCAGTGATTTTGTCTTTTGCAGCCAAACCTGATACTGTATTCGCTACCTTGAATTTTGAAGCCAATATCCGTAGTGTAACCACCAGTACTCGTGATATTCGTCAGGAAAACGTCCAATTGTTTCCTAACCCCAGCACCGATTATTTTCAAATTAGCCGCATCGACAACGTGGATCGGGTGATTCTCTACAATGTGATTGGCCGGAAAATGCGTGAATTCGATGCGCAGGAAGGTGCACGTTACCGGGTGGCAGGTTTGCCAGATGGGATTTATCTGGCGGCCTTGGTCAATGATCAAAAAGGGGTGCTGCGGACTTTGCGGGTACACAAGAGGAGTGCAAGACCGTAAGTTCAAAATACGCCAAAGCGGCATTTTTATAGCACAAAGGAAAAAAGAGAGGACACAGAGGGCACAAAGTAGTGCACCCTCCGCCAACCCACGGATTCATCCGTGGGAGGCCACATACCGCCCTAACCCACGATTTTAATCGTGGGCCTTAACTGTGGAAAACTTACAACTCCGTCAACAACACCTTAATGATCCCCGACAATCTTTTTTCCGCGCCTTTTGCCACATTTACCACATCTTCCAAGCTCGTTTCCCGGATGTCCTCAATCGGATAACAACGATTCGTGGCCACACTGGCCACAAAAATCGGCAAGCTCATGTGCCGGGCCACCAATACTTCTGGTACCGTGGACATTCCCACCACATCGGCACCCATGATGTGGGCAAAGTTGTATTCCGCAGGCGTTTCCAGGTTAGGCCCTTGTAAACCCAAATACACCCCTTCGTGGGCAGCCACGCCTTGGGCCCGGGCAATTTCAAGTGCACGCGTATTCAAAGCACGATCATACGCATTTAACATATCGGGAAAACGTGGCCCTAAGCGTTCATCGTTGTGGCCGCGCAGGGGGTTATCCGCTTGCAGGTTGATGTGGTCTTTCAAAAACACCAAATCCCCCGCATAAATATGTTGATTGACACTGCCTGCCGCATTGCTGATGAAAAGGCGCTGAATACCTAGGAACTTCATCACGCGCACCGGGAAGGTGATTTGTTGCATGCTGTAACCTTCGTAGTAGTGAAAACGACCAGCCATAGCGACCACTTTACGACCAGCCAGATAGCCAAAGACCAGTTCACCCTTGTGGCTTTCCACCGTAGAAATGGGAAAATGGGGGATGTCTTTGTAAGGGAAAACGGCCACCCGGTCGATCTCCTGAGCCAAATCGCTAAGGCCAGTGCCGAGGATGATGCCAAAATCGGGTTCAAAATCTGTTTTTGAACGCAAATAAGAAAGTGCTTCCTGAATTTGATCGTATAGCTGCATAGTCGTAAAAATTGAAGCCCAAAGATAACAAATCATCACAGGGTAGAGCTGCTTTACTTACCTTTGTAACCAAATTTGGTAGCATCCATGAGAGTACTATTGATCTTTGCTTGCATCAGCTGTTGTTTTTGGTCTTGCAAAAACGAAAATCTGGAAATTCCCCAGGATCAGGTTGCCCAGGTATTGACGGAATATGGCAAAACCAATCCCGAAACCGAAGCTGTCATCCACACCAACCAAGGCGACATCCACCTGCGCTTGTATACCGAAACGCCCTTGCACCGCGCCAATTTTGTGCGCATGATCAAGGCTGGGCACTACAAAAAAGGCCATTTTTACCGCATCATCGGCAGCTTTATGGTGCAAGGTGGGAGCGAAACTGAAGGCAAATACCAATACCTGGTGCCCAACGAAATCAGCCCTGAACGCCTGCACAAATACGGAGCCTTGGCGATGGCGCATTTCGACGAGGGCAACCCCAATAATAACTCCTCTGCAACCGAGTTTTACATCGTACGGGGTCGGCGTTTTTTGAATGAAGACCTCGAAGAATTGGCTGAAAATCACACTGCTGAGCAGCTCAAAATTTTTGAAACCATCGGTGGTGCTCCCAACCTGGATGGAAAATACACTGTATTTGGAGAAGTAACCAAAGGTATGGACATCGTGGAAAAGTTGTCCGAAGTGCGCACCCGTGGCGAGGATGAACCTGAAATAAAGATTCGCTTCTCGCTGGAATTAAAATAATGCCTCAAAGCTCCATCACCGTCCAAGCACCCCTGCGCCAAAACGCCAACATTGCCAGCATTGAATTGCTGCGCGGCCTCGCTTCTGCGGTGGTTTGTTTGTACCATTTTACCAATGGCAACAACAACTTCATTTCCGAAGCCAACTGGATCAAAGCCATTGCGGGCAAAGGTTGGTTGGGGGTGGAAATTTTCTTTGTCATTTCCGGCTTCATCATTCCGTATTCTATGGCGCGGAGCCACTACCGTTGGCGCGATTTCCCACTGTTTATGCTGAAACGTTGGGCGCGGATTGACCCTCCTTTTTGGTTGAGCATTTTTTTTGTACTGGGTTTAAATGCCTTGGCTACGTTGTGGTTGGTTCCATCTTTCCATGTATCCTGGCCGCGTTTACTCTTGCATTTTGGATATTTGATTCCCTTTTTTCCCCCACACCAATGGCTCAATGGTGTGTACTGGACTTTGGGGGTAGAGTTTCAATACTACATTCTGGTTGCGCTTTTGTACCCCTTGCTCTTCCACAAGCGCAGTTTGTATTTCTGGCTCACGGCAGGGGTACTCCTCACTGTTACCATATTCACCAATCAACCGGCCTTTTTTTTCGATTACAGCATGTTCTTCATTTTGGGTTTTGCACTGTTTCGGCGTTTTGATGGCCAGTTGAAATCTTGGGAGTTTTACCTTTTTTCTGCCATCGTTTTTTGGGTGATCGACTACAAATTTAGTATACAATATTTAGTGGCAGGGTTTGTGCCCTGGTTGCTAATTGCTTTCTGGCCAGATTTGAAGATACGTGGCTTGCGCTGGTTGGGCATGATTTCTTATTCCTTGTATCTGATCCATTTGCCGCTCGGCAAAAAACTAATCCCTCTGGCTGCCCGCTACATTGATGGGGATGGCCCACGTTTGGTCTTTGTCGTTTTCCTATTTTGTTTCACCCTCCTGTTGGCCTATGGTTTTTATCAACTCATTGAGCGACCCGCCATGCGCTGGTCCAAGATGGTGCATTATGGGGAGAGAAAAGTGAAAAGTGAAAAGTGAAAAGCTGGTACACCAGTTGTTTTTCAACTGCTTGAATTGATTTTTCTGAATTTAAAGTTTGGAACTAAAGTGAACTCGTATTTTTTCGCTTTTCACTTTTCACTTTTTTCCCCCTCCCACCCACCATTTTTCCATCCACCTGCATCTACCAAGTAGTTTTTATTACATCATCTTTTTCCACAACAAAGCCAATTAGCCACTCAGGTAATTGCTTCGGCGGCGCCCCGAAGCAATCCTGAGCGGATTTTGTAAAAACCAAAAAAAATGATGACTCGCATGAATGCAACTGACCCAATGCAAGGGACTCAGGAAGGGAGAAATATGCAACCTAATCTCGCAATAAGCACTCTTCCTGGCGCTAGTCCCTTGTTTCAACTGTCCTGGCTGCGCGAAGTGTTTCGTTACCGCAACCAGGAGTACGGCGCGTACGCTCTTCGCCAACAATATTCACGCAATATGATGTGGGGTGGTTTGTTGTCGATCAGTTTGATTGGATTGCTCTATGGTGGTTCTTTGCTGGCCCAGGCACTACAAGAAAAAATGATTTCGATGCTGGAGTACAAGGTACCCGATATGGCACCACCGCCTCCACCAGCAAAAGAGGAAACCCCACCGCCACCGCCCGTTGCTCCACCTCCGCCACCGGCCCGGCCAACGATAATTTTTGTGGTGCCCAAAGTAATGGATGACCATCAGGTGCCAGAGGAATATGAACCACCAATGCAATCGGACTTAGTGGACAAAAACCCGGGGACGGTGACTACGGATGGAGATCCAAATGGGAGAGATTACATTCCCGAGGACGAGCCAGAAATGGCACCTCCACCTGTAATAATAGAAGAGGAACCCCAAGAACCAAAAGAAACCAAACCATTTATTGTAGTAGAGCAGATGCCAGCATTTCGTGGCAATCTCCATAAATACCTCGCGGAGCAGGTTCGTTACCCGGATATTGCTAAAGAAAATGGCATTGAGGGTACGGTCGTGATTCAATTTGTGGTGAATGAAAAAGGGGAAATCTCCAACGCCTTTATCGTCAAAGATATCGGCGGAGGCTGCGGGGAAGAAGCCTTGCGGGTAGTGCGTGGGATGCCCCTGTGGTTGCCGGGCGCAAACCGGGGACGGCAGGTAAAAGTGCAAATGAGTCTGCCAGTGAAATTTAAGTTGGAATAGTATAGTTTCAGGGTTTCATCCAGCACTTCGGCTACGCTCAGTGACCGGATGAAACCCCTGAATTATTTATTGCTTTTCAAACGCCTTCCGTTGCAAACCCGGAATAATCCGCAGTGCATTTTCGTAATACACTTTTTTCAAAATTTTATCCGGCAGAGCCATGCCGTACATCCGCCAAAAAGCGTGGTAGCGCTTGTGGTAGGGAAAATACTCGTCCGCCGTTTCCAGCACCCGGAAATAAGTAGGATACTCTTCAG
>JAAFHQ010000266.1 GCA_013298445.1 Chitinophagales bacterium
CGCGGCCCTGCCCGTGGTATATTATTTCCACAGAACCATTTTGCGCTTTCCACGTACCTTTTTGTGGGTCGATAGTTTGGGACTTGGTTTGTTCACCGTTTTGGGTTTGGAAAAAACCCTGGCTTTAGGGCTTGATCCGGCGGTGGCAGTGATTATGGGTGCAGTTTCGGCTACTTTTGGAGGGGTACTTCGCGACTTGTTGTGCAACGAAATACCCCTCGTGTTTCAGCCCAAAGCTGAATTGTATGTAACGGTGTGCTTAATGGGTGGCTTGTTTTATTTATTCCTGGGGCTGTTTGGGCTTGATTACCGCTGGAAAATGATTGTCACCATCATTGTGGTGTTTGGCATTCGACAATTGGCCGTACAGTACGAGTGGAAATTGCCAACGATCAAGTAAACAGGGGCACCGACTGTTGATAAGCCTGCCCATTTTTCAAATGCATCAAAGCCCCCAGTGCCGTGGCCTGGTGGAATTCGAGTGCTTCAATTTGTTTATTGGGAAAATCGGCAGCCAGCATGTTCATGAAGATGGGATTTTTGGCGAAGCCACCATCTACATAAAATTTGGACACCCCATTGTCGACCAGATCAATGGCCGTTTTTAACAAATCCATCAAACCGCGCATCAAGCTGTAGTAGGCAGAAATTGCATCAGGGCAGGTTGAAAAATCCCAGGTGCCATTTTGCAGACCCAGCACGGGTCCTGTGCCTTCCATACAAGCAGGCACAAAACCAGATTGGATGCTGACCTGCTCTTGACCATTGAGTTTTTTGTAAAAACCAGGCTCCACGCCGTAATGCTGCGCAATGCGCTCAACCTGGTGATCGTGCTCCCGCCCAAAAAAGACCCGGGATGCTTTCACCGGATTGCCTTTGGGTGTGAGGTAGGCCAAACAATCACAACGCAAGGCCTCTGGACTCAGGTGTTCCTCATTAAAAGGATTCAGGTTGATGCACCAGGTACCCGTTGACAGGAGTAAAAAAGGCTCTTTTCCCCGCAACAAATAGGGCAAAAGTGCTGCCGAACTATCATGCAAACCCACTCCAATCATCACCCCATCCTTTACCGTTGCAATGGGATCTTTGGTGATAGGTGCCAGTTTTTCCTCAATGCCCCAACGTCTGACCCAAGGGTGGTAAGCCCCCGCCTGAAAATCCCAGAGGGCGGTATGACAACCAATGGAAGTGTAATCGCTGAATTTTTCACCCGACAACAAAAAGGAAAGGTATTGTGGCAGGTGCAGTGCTGTTTTGATTGGTTGGAAAACCTCCGCTTGGCTGCGCGCCAGCCAGTACAATTGTAAGCCAGAGTTGAGCATCCCCATGGTAGGTGAGCAGGTAATGGCGGCAAAAGCGTCCTGGTCTTGGCCTTCATGCTGCTGGATGTCGGCGTAAAATTGGGTTTGCAATTCCGCCGACAGCGGCTTCAAATAATTGTACAAAGGTCCAATGGCGGTACCCTGGGCATCCAAATGCACAAAACTGGCCCCATAGGCACTAAAATTGACCCCTTTGAGCACGATATCCGAACGCAAACGCAGGTTTTCCCAATGATCCAGCAACCAGGAATTGAGTAAGCCCAAATCGTCGCAAGGGAAACCATCGGCATCGCTGGTTTCTGGAAAAGTTTGGCTCTGTTCTTCGATGGGTTGAAATTCCTCATCAAAAAGCAAGAGTTTTTTGTTGGTTTTCCCTACATCAAAAATTGCAAATGCCGCTGTTTTCATAAGCCCGTTGCCGTACTGAATTTACCTCTTTTTTCAATCAAATTGGCTCGTACCTGAGCTGCGCGGAAAGCGCCCAGTGGGTCGATGGCTCCGCCGTCCAAACGCATGGCTTCAGCTACCAGAGGGCGTACGTCCGTGAGGAAGGCGTCGCGTAGGAGTTCTTCGGCTTGTACCACGTCGTTCTCTTCCTGGGCCTGATTCAGCGCAGCGCGGTCTACCAACAGCGCCCGGGCGTAAGCCGAGAGGATGCCATTGACCGATTGCAACAGATCTTCGATAGGGTCTTTGGTATTGTGGCTGGCGTCGATCATCCAGGCAATGTTCGGGTTTTTCACCGTAGGGTCACTCATGCCGTCGACCAGTTCGTTAAAAATCAGGAACAACTGGAATGGTTTGATGCTGCCCGTGGTCAAGTCGTCGTCGCCGTACATGGAACCATTGAAGTGGAAACCACCCAGTCGGCCAAAATGCATGAGGCGGCCTACAATTTGCTCAATGTTGGTATTGGGCAAATGGTGCCCCAAATCGACCAGGACCTGCGCGTTTTTACCCATGGATTGGCACAAAGAATAGGAGGTACCCCAGTCAGGGATGATCATGGAGTAAAAATTGGGCTCGTAAGGTTTGTACTCGATGAGCATGGTCCAATCATCGGGCATGGCGCTGTAAATGTCAGCCAGGGATTCGGAGGTGCGTTGGTAGGCGCGGCGCAGGTGGTGCTGGCCGGGAAAATTGGAACCATCGGCAAGCCAGACGGTCAACACCTTGGAATCCAATTGTTTGCCATACTCCACGCATTGAATGTTGTGGTCAATGGCCTGTTGGCGGACGACAGTTTCGGTGTGGCAAAGTGAGCCGAATTTATAGCTATAGGCCTGGTCTTTTTGGTCCTGAAAGGTATTGGAATTGACCGAATCGATGGTCAGGCCGTGGTGCGTGAGCAATTGTTTGAGGGCGGGTACATCCTTGGGAATGTCCCAGGGAATGTGCAGGGAGATGGAATTGGCCGAGCGGTTGAGCTGGTGGATCAGGCCCACATCTTCAATTTTTTCTTCCAGGTTGCGCGGCTCACCACCTATGCTGAAACGCCCAAAGCGGGTACCACCACTACCCAATGCCCAACTGGGGATGGCAATTTGAAAAGCCCGGATTTTTTCGACAACTTGGGCCACATTAAAGCCCTTGCGCTCCAGCACTCCTTCGATGAAGTTCAGCCGGGTTTCATGTTCAGGCAATTGGGCCTGATTGTGGTATTCTATTTGTTCGTTTGCGATCATGGCAACGTAGGTTATTTGAATATCTGATAAGCTTAAACAAGCTAAAGGTAACGTTTACAAAATAAATGAAAGTCTGCTGCGCTGCTATCCTGTGCTCTCCTGTTGTAAAAATTGAAATATTTATAATTTGGTGGGGCATTCAACTTTATTTCCTTAGCTTTATGTACATCTGTAAATAGATACTGATTCCGATGCAAACATCCATAATTATCATCATCATTGGCTTGTTCATTTTCTGGGGGCATTACCTCAACGGGATTTTTGAACGCAGAAGCATCCCGGATGTACTGGGTTTGATGTTGATCGGGATGTTGTTGGGCCCGATTTTCCACCTGGTTGACCCTACCTCGTTTGGGCAGTTTGGGCCATTGTTCAGCAACCTGGTGCTCATTTTTATCTTGTTTGAAAGTGGCACTGATTTGCGGATTTCTGAAGTAAAAGCTTCGTTTAAAGAATCGGCGGGGATCACGACCCTGGGCTTTTTTGTGACCTGGATTATTGTGTCGGTCATGTGTTATTTGATTTTGCACTTACCCATTCTGACCTGCCTGTTCATCGGAGCTACATTAGGAGGAACTTCCTCCGCAGTAGTGGTGGGTTTGGTCAAAAAAGTAGCCGTAAAACCCAAAACGGCCACGACGCTGATCATGGAATCGGCAGAAACCGACGTGTTCACTTTAGCGATTCCATTGAGTATTTTGGGCTTGATGATGAGCGGCGAAATTCAGGCCGGTATTGTTTTGTCGCAGTTTATTGCTTCCTTGGTCATTGCTTTGCTGATGGGAATTGGGGGGGCGTTTTTATGGTCGTTTATCCTCAACAAAATTCCCAACCTTAAATCAACCAAGTTTTCCACTCCCGCTTTTCTGTTCATTTTGTACGGGGTCACCGAATACCTCAATTATAGCGGCCCTATTACAGCCTTGTCCTTTGGAATCGCCATTGGCAATCTGCAGTATTTTGAACCCAAATTGCTGGAGCGCATCATCCCCAATCAAAGCATTGTTTTGTCCCAAATTGAAAAGGATTTTTTCAGTGAGCTGGTCTTTTTGTTGCGCACTTTTTTCTTTGTGTTCATTGGCATCAGCATCCAGATCAATCGTTTAGACTGGTTGATGTGGGGCGCCATCATTACCCTGGTGTTGTATGCTTCCCGCATCATCATTGTACGGGTGATCGCAACCCGAGATACCCCCTTACTGGACAAGTCCATTATGTCGATCATGATTCCAAAAGGTTTGGGGGCTGCAGTCATCGCGACCTTGCCGCTCCAACGGGGGCATGTTGATGGGGTGATCATTCAGTCGATTTGTTTTGCGGTCATTTTGTTCAGCACCCTGTACTGCGTAGCCTTGTTCTTTTTGGTTAAAATAGGGCTCAGTTTACCCTTTTATCGTTTGTTTTTTGGCAAGGATCAGGTACATGCTGAAGAATATGAAGGCGAGGGAACCAATGAGAGCGCTTAATGTGTTATTTTGTGCCGGGTTCAATCCTGACTGCTAATTACCCTAAATACTAAGTTGCTATGTACGGCTATTACACCCCAATTTTATTGTTGTAAGCATTTTGTCTATACCATGCTTACCGCAACAACACCCACCAAAAATGGCTTTGGCTCATCATCTTCATTCCTTTGATTGGCTGTTTGATCTACCTCTATGATAATTTTGCCAGTCGACGCAACCTGGAAGACGTGCAGGAGGGGGTAAAAACATTGGTGAATAACAATTACCAAATCAACAAATTAGAAAAGGAAATCAAATACGCGCCTACCGTCACCAACAAGGTAAAACTCGCGGATGCCTACGTGCAGCACCAACGTTTTGCGGAGGCCATCGCCCTGTATCAGTCCTGTTTGCAAGGCTTATATGCTGACGATCCTCACTTGATCAAAAAACTATTGCGGGTATTGTATTTGAATAAGGATTATGCAGCGGCTATTGAGTGTGGTCAAAAGTTATCGCATGAGAAAAGTTTTCTTCAGGATGAGGCCAGGGTAGCCTTTGCCTGGTCTTTGTTCCAGGCGGGCAATTTGGAAGAAGCCGAATCCAACTTCAAAGCCATGGACCTTCAATTCACCAATTTCCCCCAGCGGGTCGAATTTTGCAAGTTCCTGATTGAAACCAAAAAGGAAAATGAGGCCAAAGAAAAACTGGAAGAGTTGATGGACGAAATAGAACACATGAGCGCATTTGAGCAAAAGTTAAAACGGCCCATTTTGCGCCAAATTAAACAGATACATGGTGGTTTGAAGATCGCTTAATTTAGATGACAAAAGTCACCCCTTGACCTGATCCATATGCCTGCTGGCTTAGGAGGTAAGTTGTAGCTTAATAGTACAATTTATTCAACTACTTAAAAGCAGGACAACATGAAAACACTCCAATTCAGGTGGATCATCGGGCTTGCTTTACTTTGTTTGTTGAACACCAACTTAAGTGCTCAACAGGAGGTATCACGCCCACTCGTCCTTTCATTGTTCAACAATGCTACCCTTCTACCCGGTGGGGGAAAATTTGGAGTGTGGGGGACTCCAGTACATCCGGGCATTTCCCTGGGTACCGAATTCCTGTACAGTACCCGCCAGCATCACGATTGGTTCCAAACGGCCAGGTTTTCCTACCATTATCACCGCTATATCCAGCACAGCTTACAATTGATGAGTGAGCTGGGGTATCGCTATCATTTTGGTAGTCCATTGGATTTGGAAAGCAGGTTTGGGTTGGGGTATCTACACTCCATCTCCGCTGCCCAGATTTTTGAACTAAATGACGGGGTGTATGCGCAAAAAACGAGTCTGGGGCGTCCACAGGCAACCGCCTCTTTGAGTTTGGGGCTTGGCTATCAATTGCCTGCCGCCAATGCTCCCAGGATTTTTTTGGCCTACCAATTCTACGTGCAGTTTCCTTTTGTGAATGAGTATGTTCCCATTCTGCCCAATACTGCGGTACATCTTGGCTTGAGTTTCCCATTTTTTCACCAAAACAACTAGCCATGAAAACGATCCAAGCTTCTTTTATTTTGCTCCTGGGTTTCGTTTTGCTGTTGCCGGTGGGCTGTAAACAAGATGAAATTCAACCCACCCAAAGTTGCAGTACAAGCTCCCCAAGCCCACACCCCAAAGCTGCCTCCTATCAAAAGGTGTTGAATGATTATGTGCGCAAGGGTTTGCCAGGCATTTCCCTTTTGATCCGTGATGAAGATGGTACCTGGTATGGCGCAGCCGGTATGGCCGATATCGATAAAGAGATTGCCATGCAACCCTGTCATGTTTCGAAAGCCGCCAGCGTGACCAAGATATTCATCGGGGCATTGATTATGAAATTGGTTGAAGAAGGGAAAATGGAGCTCGATGCTCCCTTAAGCAAATACGTTGCTGCCAAACACCTCGATAAAGTAGCCAATGCCAAACAAGTGACTTTGCGCCAATTGTTGAACCACACCTCGGGCATTCCCGACGTCATCGAACAAAACAGCTTTTACCTCGCTGTTTTGAACAACCCAGGCAGATTCTGGACGCCCGAAGATTTGTTGAAATACGTAAAAGGCCTCGATCCCGTCTTTGAACTCGGCACCCAACTGGAATACTCCAATACCAACTTGCTCTATGCAGCTATGGCCATTGAAGGCGCTACCGGGCAAGACCACGCTCAATTGTTGCGTGAAAAAATCCTCGCCCCCCTGGATTTGGAGGATACCTACTACCACTGGCACGAAGGACTGCCCAACTTTGTTGCACAAGGCTACTTTGACCTGTACAACAACAATACTTTGGTGAATATCGCCAACCTGAATACGGGAAGTGGCAACGGGTATGGCGGGATTTATTCCACTGTGTTTGACCTGCAACGCTTCATTGAAGCCCTGCTACGGGATAAAACCCTGCTGCAAGCCAAAACCCTGCAAGAGATGACCCGCATGAGTGCCGAAGACCTTCCCGAACTAGAAGCGTATGGAGTAACGATCCGTAAGGACTTTTTGGATCGACCAACCAATCAATACGCCTTGGGCCACCGCGGCCGCGACCTGGGTTATACGGCGGATTTGTTTTATTTCCCCAACCAGGACATCACGATGGCATACCTGATCAATTACGGTACTGATGCAGAAAGCGATTTAAAAACGGTGTTCTTGGATTTCCGCAAGGCGATCGTTGATGAAATGATGAAGGAATAATGTACCTGTTCAGCATGAGTTAAATTGGCTTTTTTTGCAGAACCGGGGATAAAACTTCATTAGGACTGTGAATTAAATTACATTCGCAGGTATACCCCGAGCGGGGTATAAGTTCAGTTTCCCCTATAAACCTTCGATTATGCCCTTCCCGCTTGACCCGAAATACATCCTGGAAGCAGAACGAGAGCTATCTGTTTTGCTTCCAGAACGTTACAAACGGAAGATGATCGAGCACAATGGCGGCGAGATCATCACCACGGAGCACTCCTGGTCCATTTTTCCCATCTTCGACCAGGAGGATGAAAAACGAATCAGCCGCACCAGCAACCACTTGGTGCTTGAAACCTACGTAGCCCGGACCTGGCCGGGCTTCCCACCATTGGCCGTAGCGATTGCGGAAAATGGCTGGGGCGATTACCTCGTGTTGCTGCCCTCCGAAGGGGACATGTCTGAATTGCGGGAAAATGTTTTTTTGTGGGTGCATGAGACGGGGCAGTTGTTGGAAGTGGCAGATTCGGTGGAGGAGTTGTTGTGAGGAGATTAAAAATCAAGCCCAAAATCACCCCT
>JAAFHQ010000268.1 GCA_013298445.1 Chitinophagales bacterium
CCATCTTTTTTTTGGTACTCAAAAGTGATTTTGCGGAGGGTGTACCAGTTGTTGGAGAGGACTTCGGTTTTAGTGATGTTGACGTTGGACATGGGTAGTAAGTGAAAAGTGAAAAATTAAAAGTGATGAGTGATGAATTGCTGCCGCAGAGGCATTGACAATTCATCACTCATCACTCATCATTCATCTCTTTATTCAAATCGCTGCAAAAACGGACTCACCAACGTATGCTCCGTAGCTAGTGCCATGTACCGCGCCTTGGGTACCGGCATACCTTGATTGATGAAATGGTTTTCCAGCTCCATTTGCGTTTGATAGAACACCACGCGGAAAGTGCGCACCAACTCAGCGTGCAAGGGGTCTTGTGCCGCCCAGATGTTGAGTTTATTCAGCAATTCGGTCGACCAGGCGTCCAACTGGGTTTGTTCGGTGGCGGAAACCTGTACTTTGCCTGCCAACAATTGGGTGCGGTGATCTGCAGCCTGTTTGATCAGGGCTTCAGCGGGTTTGTCTACACCGATGTCTTCGGCGAGGAGTTGCAACACCCTGCTGCTGCTTTGTTCTGCTTCAGGTTGCTCCTCACAAGTTTGAGTAGGCAGGGGCAGAGTGGAAGAAGCATTGAACAGCCCCTGTGCCTCAGCGCTCTCCTGGGGGTGTTTGTCATTCAACCAGCAAGGCAATGGGTATTCCTCGCCCAGGGCAGCGTGCAGAAAGTACAGGTGCAGCATGAACTGCCGCAAATCGGTATACGCATAAGCCGCTTTGCTGTCAAAACTGATCTGGTTGCTCACATTGCGGCTGGAGAACACCTCCCGAATAGCACCATTCATCAGGTTGTTGGTTTCAAAGCCGGACCCCCGTGAGGTAAAGCTATTGTAGGCCATATAGGCTTTAGACAGCGGATGATTGATGCTGGCCAGACTGGCAACGGGGTTGGCGTCTTTATCCAGGTGATTCAGCATGTTGTTCAGGCGAGAAGTTGCTGTACTGGTCTCTTCTTTGTTCACCTGGGCAGCTGCGGTGTAACGGGTCATCAAGCGATTGCGCTCCAGGAAAAAGTCATAAGCCTGCTCGGTCGCCGCGTTGAAATACCCATCAATACCACTGCGGTAGGCTCCTTCTTGCGCCAGGGCTTGTTGCAATTCCTTCACCGAAGCCCGATAAATGGCTACCGGAGCGAGAGTTTGATTGTTCTGTTGTAAAGCATTGTTGCCGTTCGTGCTGGTTGGTGGCACATTGGCACCTTTTACTCCCGAGTTCGAATTGTAATTGTAACCTGGCGCTGTGTTGCCATAAGCGTTGTTAGCGTTAGCCGTACCTGCATTGGTGTTGGGATTATTTGGGTTGGCCGTACTGTTATTCGTGTTGGGATTATTTGGGTTTGCCGTATTGGCATTGCCATTGTTCGGATTGTTGGAAGCCTCGTAAGAAACGGGAACCTGCGCACCTTTTGCCTGGGTATTGGGCGGATTGGTATTCGCTCCTGGAGTATCCCACTTGAATTGGGCCTGACCATTGCCAGCAGGTGCCGGGCGGTTGGTATTGCCGTTGGGTGGTGGTGGTACGGAAGCGTAAGTATTGTTCGCGTTGGGGCTGTTGGTATTGTTGCCGGGGTTGGCATTGGTACTACTTGGATTGCTGTTCACTCCTGGCACTACAACCGTATTCGTGGCTGGATTATTGAGTTGGTAATCAACTGGCAGGAAGGTCGGCTGAGGGCGTTGGACGGGTTTGGATACGGGGACATTGGTCTTTTTGGGGCCAATTTGCGCCGTTGCATTCACCTCTTTGGGTTGAGTACCTGTTTCAAAGCCGCCAATTTGGTGCAAAAACGTAGGATGAGCCGTGCGCACAAAGGCACCAGCGTAACCCATCGCCTGAATTTTGGGCAATTCTTTTTTGGCTGCTTCAATAGTGGGGTAAAAACCTGTGAGCAATTTTGCGCCATTTTCATTAGGGATCACAAACAATTCACCGCTCAGTGCCTGATACTTATTCCATGTAACAGAAGCATTGGCCTCGAAACTGGCAATTTGGATAGAGGCAACCGACTGGTTGTCGCGCACCACGTATTGCTGAATTTTAGCTGCTGAAAAACCTGTTTTTTTGACTTGATCCAAAATTTTAGCTGCTTCCAAGGCGGTATCGTAGCCGCCGAGGTACACGTCAAAAACTTGATTGGGGCGCTCCTTGGCAAACAAAAAACCCAGTTTTTCCAGGCTCTTGTAGTTCTCAGGCCGATTGCCGGAAAAAGTACCCACCAGGATGGTAAAATAACTGTTGCTGCTTTGCGCCAATAGCGCAGATGCGCTCAACAGGAGGAGGAAAAAAAGAGAAAGTTGAATTCGTCGCATGGGAAAATGATGATTTAAGGTTGAGGAGGTTGAGTAAGGTTGAGAAGGTTGAGGCTACCGCGAGCGATTTTGACGAAGTTCTTGCCCAAGTCGCTCGCGGTAGCCTCAACCTTCTCAACCTCCCTCAACCTTCTAAACTCTATTGACGTAAAAATGGTATTCTCGCCACAAAAGTAGGCATAAATGTCAGGTTTTGACTCCTTTATTGTGTTAAAAGTGTCAATTAGGCAGTTAAACTTCAATGGAACTGAATTTGTTGTATGAACTGGTGTTAAGGAGAACTTAAACATGAGAACAGTTGCCAATATTATAAAGAGTGAAAGCATTCAGATGGGTAATATTGGCAGCGGAAGAAAAACTTTCGTCAAAATTCCTGAAAATTATAACGCAATCGCGTATATTTTGGATGGCGAAGTGACCCTTAACGAAAATTTTTCGTATAAAGCTGAAACTTTGCTCCATTTTCGTAACGATGGGAGCGGTTTTTCGTTTAAAACTGTAGAATTCTAAGATTTCTATATGAAGCGTACTTACATGGTGGAGTTTGAGCTCCCTGAAAGTCTTTCGGAAGAGTTTCTTGCCCTGATTCCAGAGCAAAGAAACATGGTGGATTACCTCATGTCGGAAGGCAAAATCCGTTCCTATTCACTGGCCATGGATCGTTCCGTGCTTTGGGTGATCATGGAAGCGGATTCAGAGTTTGAGGTGATGGAAACCATTGCCCAATTGCCCCTTAGCGACCACATGCATCCGTATATTTCAGAATTGATGTTTCACAATACGGCGGATTTGGCGCTGCATTTTTCAATGAATTAAAGATATTTGTGCCATCATTGTAGAGACGCACGGCTGTGCGGCTTTTAAATTGCAGGCTGAGACGCACAGCCGTGCGTCTCTACAGTGCCCACAAAATCAACCCAAGCATGAAACGCATCGCCGTAGACATGGACGAGGTGGTTGCCGACGTCCTCCCTAAATTTTTGACCCTCTTTGAACAAATCAATGGCCGCCGACCCACCGAGGAAGAATACAATGGCAAAAAACTGTATGCCCTGCCTGGCGGTGAACATCTTCGCGAAGCCCTCTTTCACAAAGGTTTTTTTGCTGATCTTGCCTTGATTCCTGGTGCACAAGAAGGCATCCAGAGCCTTTTAGATGATGGCTACGAAATTTTTTTTGTAACCGCGGCGCAGGAATTCCGCAATAGTTTGGAAGACAAGTACGACTGGTTATTGCAATATTTTCCCAATATCCCCTGGCGCAACTTCGTTTTTTGTGGCGACAAAAGCATCATCGGAACCGATTACCTCATCGATGACCACGCCTTCAACCTACGTACCTTTAAAGGAAAAGGATTGCTCTTTACTGCTCCACACAACCTGAGCGAAACGGAATTTACCCGGGTCAACAACTGGGCCGAGGTATTGGCGTTTTTTGAGCGTGAAAAACAAGGCTATGCCACTAATCGATAAACTCAAGTCTTTACTTCAACTCAAACTCAAATACGCAGCCTCAGCTGGGATTGCTACTGCAGTTGATTATGCGCTTTTTTTTGGGTTAAAAAATGGTTTGCAATTTACAGCCACCCTGGCTCAGCCTTTCGCTTACGCGGCGGGGGTGCTGGTCAATTTTGTGCTGCAAAAGCGATTTGTATTTGAGTTGAAGCGCTCGGTTTGGTCGGCTTTTGGGCTGGCTTTGCTGGTATCCTTGGGGGGCTTGCTGTTGAGCACGAGCATCATTTACCTATTGGACAATTATTTGCCCTTTTTTCGGCAAAATGCACTTTTAGCCAAATTGCTCACCTCTGGCATCGTATTTTTTTACAATTTCTACCTAAAAAGGCTGGTTTTTGAAGGAAAATTCATTTGAATGCCATAATTCACTTGTAACTTTCTCGGATTTGCTGCATTATTGTTTATGACAAAAAAGTTTGTTGTATCTTCACGGAAATAAAGAGCCACGTGAAAAACATTGCCATTTTCGCTTCCGGTTCAGGCTCAAATGCCCGGAAGATCATGGAATATTTTGCCGAACGTAAGGATGTAAGTGTCCAACTGGTCATTTCCAACCGAGCGGATGCCGGAGTGTTAAAAATTGCTGAAAGTTTTGGGGTAGATTCAATAGTAATCGACCGACGTACGTTCTATGAAACGGAAGATGTTGTATCTGTTTTGAATAAATATGAGGTCTCCCTGATTGTTTTGGCCGGATTTTTATGGTTGATACCAGAATACCTGGTCGAAGCGTTTCAAGGGCGAGTTGTCAATATTCACCCAGCTTTGCTACCCAAATACGGAGGCAAAGGAATGCATGGTAAACATGTTCACGAAGCGGTCAAAAAGGCTGGTGAAGTGGAAAGTGGAATGACCATCCACTATGTGAATGAACGCTACGATGAAGGTCAGATTATTTTCCAAGCCCGTTGTCAACTTTCTCCTACAGACACTCCGGAAGACATTGCCGGGAAAGTGTTGCAATTGGAACACAAACACTACGCGGAAGTTATTAATCAATTGCTACAAAGGTTTTAAGGGTTTATAAACTCTGATTGATCTTTGTAATTATTTGTTTTCATATGTCTAACAACTCGATTCGTTCCTTAAATCAGGCAAAGGATCGATTGTAAGAAAAAAGCACGCTATGTTGAGAAAGCTTGTTTTTCTGCTGTTGAACTTCAGCCTCATCTGCACCCTTAGCGCCCAAAGCGCCAAAAAACTAATGAAACAAGGTGAAGAAGCCTACACCAAAGGAAACTATGTGCAGGCAGCCGATTTTTTTGAAAAATCCTGGGCAAAAGGCAAAAAGCCCGAAGCCATTTTCAAAGCCGGCGAGGCCTACTACGTATTGCGCAACTACCGCAAAGCCTCTGAAGCCTACGTCAATGTAAAGGACAAAAACGATCAGTTCCCGTTGGTAGGGCTCAAATACGCCCGCAGCCTCAAGCAAGACGGGCAGTACGACAAGGCCTCCAAAGCCTTCAGCGATTTTCGGGACACCTATAGCGGAGATGGCAAGGCCGTCGTTGAAGATATGGTACAAACCGAATTGCAAGGCTGTGAATTGGGGAAATTATTACCTGCTCAAGCCCAGCAAGGCATCGAAGTCAACCACGCTGGCGCTGGAGTGAATACCAGCGACAATGAGTTTGGCCCGCTACCCATCGACAAAGGATTGCTGTACTTCTCTTCTACCATTGGTGGTACCGCACGTATTTATCGCTCTTCCCTGGCCGACAATGCCTGGGGCAAAGGGGCCACCCCCGACAATTTTCCGGTGATCCAAAAAGGCCAGTATTGCCACGGCTCCCTGACCCCGGATGGTCAACGTTTCTATTTCACAATTTGTGATGCGGCCAGTTCTTTTGACAACCGTACCACCCGCTGTGAAATTTACGTCATCCGCAAACAGGCGACAGGATGGTCGGCACCTGAAATGTTGCCCGAATCCATCAATGCCAAAGGAACTACCGCAACCCAACCCCACGTGGTACAGAACAACGGAAAGGAAATCCTTTACTTTGCTTCCAACCGCACAGGTGGACGGGGTGGTATGGACCTCTGGTACGTAGAACGACCACTGAGTGCAACGGGCAATGCCTTTGCGAACCCGATCAACCTTGGCCCATCCATCAACACCCTGGGCGACGAAATGACGCCTTATTTCAGTACGGGTGAGGGTGCACTTTATTTCTCTTCGAATGGCCAAACCTCTATTGGTGGTTTTGACATTTACAGTTCCAAGGGAGATTTGAGCACCTGGGCACCAGCCGATAACCTGGGCTTGCCTTTCAACTCCCCTGCCGACGATTATTATTACATCAAACACAACGACGGCGAAGGTGGCTTCCTGGTGTCGAACCGGATTGTGCCGGGCGAAAAACTGACTACCAAGGATGACGATATTTTTGAGATCAAAAGTAAACTGGTGGTGGCCAAACTCCAGGGCAGTGTATTTGCCCAGGAAACGGGCGAACCGATCAATAAATACTTGTTGACTTTGTACGAAATCCGTGCCGATGAGTCGGAATCCATCCTGCTTAACCGCGAATTCAATACCAGTACTTACGATTTGGAATTGTTGCCCAACCGCAAGTTCAGGGTCGAAATTACCGCACAAGGCTACGCTACTGGTGCTTACAACTTTGTAACCGACAATCCTAGTGGGCAAGCTTATGGGCAACCCCTAATGTTGGTGAAACTGGGTGGCTCTGTGGTGAATACGAATCCGGGAGGAAATCCCAATAATCCAGGTACTAATCCATCACCAGGAAATCCCAATAATCCAGGTACCAATAATCCAGGAACGAATAATCCTTCTACCAATCCCCCCAATCTTAACCCAAGCGGAGGTGTATACACCGCGAAAGGAGCTGGCCCAGCGGATAAAGAGGAATACTCTACTGATGCGCCACGCTACGAAGGAGAGTATTACAAAATCCAATTGGCAGCCCTAAAAACGTATAGTCCTAACGACAAACGTTATACGGCTATGAGTCAGTTTGGTACTGTGCAAACGGAAACCATCCTGAGCAAACAAATGACCCGGGTGCTGGTGGCCACTTTTTATACCAAAGACGAGGCCAAACGCGCTTTGAGTGCGGTGAAACAAAAAGGATTTTCCCTGGCTTTCATCGTGAAATACACCAATGGTGAACGTTATGGGCGGGTAAATCTTTAATCCTGCCGTTAAACCATAAATTTGTTCTAATTTTGTCGGGGTTTAGGCTACGTGGTCTAAACCCCGAAGTTTTTTTTGAACCACACATATTTTTTTGAACCACCTTAGGCACCTAAGAACACCTTAGGGAGCAAAGCCCTCTAAGGTGTTCTTAGGTGCCTAAGGTGGTTCAAAAAAACAACGCCGCAGGCGTTCCAATAAAAACAGTCCAAGCTTTTATGGCTAAACAATCCAAGCGCAAGCCCAGTGCTTACGGCAAAAAAAAAGTTGATCGTCGCCCACCTACTGCTCCGGAATCGACCGAGGGGATGCGGCTAAATAAGTACGTTGCGCATTGTGGTGTCGCCTCGCGCCGGGAGGCCGCTGAGATTGTGAAGCAAGGGCACATCAGTGTCAACAACGAACTTGTCATTGAACCTTTCTACCAAATCAAAACAGGTGACATTGTCAAGTTCAAGGGCAAGGTGATCAAGCCTGAAATCCGCCGGGTGTATTACATCATGAACAAACCCAAAGATGTGATCACCACGACATCTGATGAAAAGGGCCGCAAGACAGTATTGGACCTCATTGGGGATAGGGTAGAAGAGCGCGTTTTCCCGGTAGGTCGCCTCGACCGGGATACCACTGGTCTGCTACTTTTGACCAACGACGGTGAATTGGCTCAAAAAATGACCCATCCGAGCTACAAAATCAAAAAGATTTACCAT
>JAAFHQ010000269.1 GCA_013298445.1 Chitinophagales bacterium
TTTTTTTGCCCCTTTCATTCAGCAAAAAAGTACATTTTTGTTTTGCTTACATTACATAACCTCAATGAACTTCTTGGTTCGTTAACCACAATTCCAGATTTGTCGGTTTTGTGGGTAATTGACAGGTCTAAGGTGGTTCAAATTTTATGGCCCTTCGGGCCTGTTTATTATTGAACCACCTTAGGCACCTTAGAACACCTCAGGATTTGCACAAGTACTATAGGTTGTCCCGCACCCATTCCAATATTTTCTGCATTTCCTTCCGAATCGGCGTTGTACTACCCAAAAAATGATTGTGCATAAAGCTGAAAATCAGCACCCGCCCCTTGTTCGTCCGCACGTAACCACTCAAACAATGGTTATTAGCAAGGGTGCCCGTTTTTGCAAAAACGTAGGGTTTACGATCTTTCCCAGCATACCAATCCTGGATGGTGCCACTCTGGCCTCCAGCTGGAAAAATCTTGAACAAGCGCTCGCTGGGGTATTCCATGTATAATTTTTCCAAAACCGAAACAATCGTGCGCGGCGAAAAAAGATTGTAGCGGGATAAGCCAGAACCATCCACCCAAACCATTCCATCCGGGTTGCTGCCCAGGATACTGCGTTGAGCATACTCGATAGTTCTGTTGATGTCCAGATCACCATACAATTTGGCGGAACAACTCAGCAACAGTTGCTCGGCAATGTAATTGTCACTTTCCTGCATGAACAAACTCAAAAGTGTATCGGGTAGAGGGGTGGACAAGGTCCGCCAGTTGTTGGTCAATACCGGAGGATTCCACACTTGCACCTTGCGCTTGAGCGTATCGGTCAATAACTCGCTGACCAGATGTGGAGTATACCTGAATGGGGTAGTGATGTTCACTCTGGCTGCGCGCAAACAAGCCGCGTTGTACAAATAATGGCCATCGTGTTCTTCGCGCAAGATTTCTGGCTTGCCACTGGTATTGAGCGGGTCGTATTCCAGCGTCGACAAAAAGTAGTTGGGTTGAGTCCGCCATTTTTTACTGGTTGAATCAAGGCGAAAACGCACCAGGTTGCCATAAATCGGGAAAGAAGCCTTTTCCGCTTGGTAATCATCCCGAAAATCATCCCAGGCCCAGCCACTCCCAAACCGATTGTCTTTGTAGTTGCTGGCAGAAAAAGCCAGGTATCTTTTTTCTTGGGTCAAAAACTTCCAGGCGACGCTATCTTGAGGGAAAAGTGGGTTCAGGAACATGGGATTGCCCATGCCTTGAAACACCGTGAACCCGCCATCTTGAGTGTAGCGCAATACCGGCAGACTGTCCTTGAGTACTTTAAGGGTAGTGTAAAGGGTGAAAATCTTGGTATTGGAAGCGGGGGTAAAAAACTTGTCCGCATCTTTTTGAAACAAAGTCAACTTGCCATTGGGGTCGTACAGCATAAAACCGTAAAAATGACGCGCAAAAATGGGCGACTGCAAGAGCAATTTGTCCATCGCCCCTTGTTGCGGGGTGCTTAACGCTTGGGCAAAAAGATTATGTGGTAAATACAGCGCGCAAAGCAGCAAAAAAGTAGTTATTTTAGTAAACTTGTAGAGCATAGAATGATTATTTGGGACCAGAATACAAAAAAAATCACAACCCTGAAAATATGCTGTGGAGAAAACTAACGCTAAGCCTGTGTGTTTTGGTTTGCAATGTATGGCTGAGCGCACAAAGCAATGCGGTTGTGAACCTTTATCAGGAGGCATTAGCCAACCTGGTTCTGCTGCGCAACGAAGGCACCTTGGCCCCCCTACAGCGCTTGGATAGTTTGCAAATTGCGTATGTATCAGCTGGTGGCCCCCGGCAGGCAGCATTTCAGGATTTCCTGGAACGTTACACCAATATCACTCCACTGAACTTTCCAGCTATTGCCTCCGCTTCAGAGACTCAAAACTGGATCAATACCCAAACCCGCCGTTTCAATTGTTTTATCTTGAGCATTGAAGACGTTTCAGCGGCTGTAGACCAGCCCAATTACCTCGCCGACGCCGTCTGGATCAAGGGTTTAATGGCTGCTGATCCTGTAGTTCTGGTGCTTTTTAATCCCCAACAAATCCTCAATAAATTGCCAGAGTTGGCCCAGGCCCCGGTCATCGTTGTTTCGGACGACACCCAGGAAGGGCAATCACTGGCTGCCCAATTGATTTTTGGCGGGGCTAGTACCAATGGGCGTTTGCGTCGGCCTTTAAGCCCTCAATACGCTCCGGGAAGTGGAATGGATACCCCAGCGGCTACCCGACTCGGTTACGCACCTTCGGAATTGGTAGGTATCGATGGCGCTTTGTTGCGCGATAGCATCAAGGCGATTGTAGAAGAAGGGATTCGTTTCCGGGCATTTCCAGGCGGGCAAGTGCTGGTTGCCAAAGACGGCAAGGTCGTTTACCACCAGGCTTTTGGCTACCACACCTATGAAAATGAGCGCCAGGTAAGGTTGAATGACCTCTATGATTTTGCCTCCATCACCAAAATTTCCACGGGTTTGCCCGTATTGATGAAATGGTACGGCGAAGGGACCTTTAACCCGGATGATTCACTGGGGGTGTACCTTGCGGAAAGTATTGGCAGCAACAAAGCCGGGATACCCATGCGGCGTTTGCTTACCCACACCGCCCGCCTGATGGCCTGGATTCCCTTTTGGCGTTCTACCCTGAAATGGAATGCGGACTACCCCTGGGAAGAGGGCTGGGACAATGTGCGGATCAACGATTTTCAGTTCAAACCCCGCACTTTCAAACCCGATTCCAGTGCCCGCTTCAATGTGCAGGTGACCGAACGTTTGTGGTTGTATCGAAAATACGGCGATAAGGTTTTGTATGATGCCATCTACCGCTCGCCACTGAGCGAAAAACCGGGCTTTGTATACTCCGACTTTTTCTTTTACACCATGCCTAAAATTGTCAAACAACGTACGGGAGTAGATTTTGAACCCTACCTGAAAAATACTTTTTACCAGAGATTGGGGGCTTACTCATTGACGTTTAACCCACTGCGTTTTTTCCCCAAAGACCGCATCATTCCTACCGAACGGGATACTTTTTTCCGCATGAGTTTGTTGCACGGCAAAGTGGACGACGAAGGCGCTTCCATGCTGGGGGGCATTTCCGGGCACGCTGGTTTATTTGGTACAGCCAATGATTTGGCCAAATTGATGCAAACTTATCTCAATTTGGGGCGCTATGGAAATGAACAACTGATCGCTGAATCAGCTGTGAAAGAATTTACCCGCTGTCAGTATTGTGAAACGGAAGGAATCCATCGTGGTCTGGGATTTGATAAACCTTTTTTGGAATATGTCCCAGGACGTAGTTCTTATGCCAGAGAGGCCAGCCCGGAAAGTTTTGGGCATACTGGTTTTACGGGCACCTTTACCTGGGCAGATCCTAAAAACCAACTTCTGGTGGTCTTTTTTACCAATCGGGTCCATCCTTCGCGTAGCAATCCAATGCTGATGACCCGGTCTTTGCGGCCCCGTTTGCACCAGGCGGTGTATGATGCCGTAAAAAAATCGGAGGGAATTGACCCAAAATAAAAAGGGAGGAATACCTGGGGCACCCCTCCACTTAGTCATCTGGTTTCATACATTACTTACCTGCTAGTGTAAACAGCAACAAAACAAACATGAAGTATATAAAGAACAAATAAAAAATTATCTTTGATAAAAGGGCCCGGATGGGTTTAAAAAACTATCCGGGCTTCGTTATGTTGGGTTAAAATACGAAAAGAGCGAACCTGATGGAGCTGGTGGTTTTCCACATAGCTCAAGAAGTATTGCGCTGTTTTTTTAGCTTACATTTAAGCTGTTAAAGGCGCAGCAATACCACTCAGCAGTTCTGCATTTTTCTCTAAAATCCATTGCATAAGTCACTGAACTGCTGTGCATTGAAAATCCAATTTTCTTTGCTTCTACAAATTTACCCCATTGTTGGCGTTATGCAATAGCTGAAAAATGCCTTACTCTACACAAAGGTTTGTGCAAACGTTTGCTGTGGAAAAAATTATTACTTTTAAGGGCGTTTTTTTTCTGTGATATATTTGGACTAGCCCCGGATTGACCGAACAATAGACTTTATGAGCAAAAGACCCGGTTCTGGCCGAGCAACCTTCTGTTCATAAAGTCTAATACTTCATTTGGATGAATCGACCCACTATTACGGACATTGCCAGGTTGTTGCAGCTCAATCCCTCCACGGTTTCCCGAGCCCTGAATAACCACCCTGACGTCAGTCCCGAAACCCGCAATCGGGTGCAGGAACTGGCGCAAGAACTAGGCTATGCGCCCAATCAACTGGCGGTGAATTTGCGCAAACGCCACAGCGGCCTCATCGCCTTGTTGGTCTCTGAAATGAACATGTTTTTTAACCCTTCTGTATTTAGAGCCATTGAGCAGGAAGTTTACGCCAATGGTTACCATTTGATCATTCTTCAATCGAACAATACCCTCATTCGCGAGAAACAAAACGTCCAGATTTGTCGACAACTGGCGGTAGAAGGGGTTTTGGTTTCCCTGGCTTCGGAAGCGCAGGAGCTGAGTCACTTTGCGCCATTGTTGGATCAGAAAGTTCCTGTTGTATTTTTTGACCGGATCCTTCCTCAAAACCACTCCTGCTCGGTCACCATCGACGATGTAGAAATTACGCGTCTGGCGGTTCAACATTTGGCAGACAAAGGCCATCGGCGCATTGGCGGCCTCTTTGGTGATCCCAATTTGACCATTACCCGCGAGCGCTTTCGGGGATTCAAGCAGGTTTTACAAGAATTGGACATTCCTTTTGAGGAAAAACACATCGCATTTGCTCAAGATTCGGAGCAAGGAAGCCAGCAGGCTTTAAAGATTATGGAACAAGCCCCAGCCATTACCGCTTTTTTCACTATGTCGGACGAGTTAATGGTGGGCGCAGTACAGGCCATCGAACAAAAACGGCTGCGCATTCCCGAAGAGATTGCCATCATTGGCATCAGCGATGGTTTCGCCCCGGAATTTTACAACCCTAAAATCACCCACATCCGGCATTCGGGGTATGAGGTAGGGGCAGAGGCGGCTCGCCTGTTGCTCGGCGTCATCCGGGAAGAAATCAAAGACCCGCTGCACGTGCAGTTGGAGTGTAGGTTGGTGGAGTTGGGTTCGGTGTGAGTGTCACATTCACTTGGATAGCTTTGAATTAATGCTTAATCTTGAGCCTAGAAATTCTAGGCATGAAACTGCAAGGCAAACACTACCGCACCATCTGGCTCGATGAAGCCAATCCACGTATCGTTCGTACCTTTGACCAACGTTACTTTCCTTTTCAAATCGTTGAAGAAGCGTTGTATACCTATGAGGATGCCGCTGTGGCCATCGAAGAAATGCATGTGCGGGGCGCTCCCATGATTGGCGCAACAGCTGCTTATGGCCTGTACCTGGCTACCCTGGCCGCTCCCGAAGGGGAAGAAGGGCTCAGTTTTTTGCAAAATGCGGCCAAACGTTTAAGAGAAACCCGCCCCACTGCGGTCGACCTTTTTCATTGTATTGAACGTATGATGGGGGAATTGGCGCATGCGACCGATCGGGAAACCCGTGTCCATACCACCTTGTCTACCGCCAATGCCATTGCCGATGAAAGTGCCGAGCAGTGTCGTATGATTGGGGTGCACGGCCTGGAGATTGTAAAGGCCATCAGTGAACGCAAAGGTGGTGAGCCAGTCAATATCCTTACCCATTGTAACGCGGGTTGGTTGGCTTGTATCGATTATGGTACAGCTACTGCGCCCATTTACCTGGCTCATGATCTGGGTATTCCTGTACACGTATGGGTCGATGAAACCCGGCCCCGCAACCAGGGTGGAAAAATCACCGCCCTGGAGCTGCAACAACACGGTGTACCTCATACCATCATCACCGACAATGCCGGGGGCCACCTCATGCAACACGGCATGGTAGACATGGTGATCGTGGGCACCGACCGCACCACCCGCCAGGGCGATGTGGCCAACAAAATTGGTACCTACCTCAAGGCCCTGGCCGCCAAAGACAATGGGGTGCCTTTTTATGTTGCCTTACCCTCCTCCACCCTCGACCTCAACCTGCGCGATGGCCTGAAAGAAATCCCCATCGAACAACGCAGTGAAGAGGAGGTCAAATACGTCTGGGGCTGGAAGGATGGAGAAATCCACAAAGTCCTGACTACCCCCCTGGAAAGCCCTGCTGCCAATTATGGCTTCGATGTAACGCCAGCTCGACTCATCACTGGCTTGATTACCGAGCGCGGCATTTGTGAAGCCAGTGAAGCAGGTATTTTAGGTCTGTTTGCTGAATAAGATGGACGAAGGCTACATCAAATTCCGGGCCGACTGGCAGCGACAGGCTCCACTGGCCAATGATTTTATTTTAGAATTAAACCATTGGCGAGATCGCTTATACGAATTGGGTTTGCTAGGCGCGTACCCGGATGGCATTGGCTTTGGCAACATCAGTCAACGCTGGAATGCGCAAGGGCAGTTCATCATTAGCGGATCAACTACGGGTAATTTTGCACAGCTTGGCCAGGAGCATTATACGCTAGTTACTGCTGTGGAATTGGAAAAAAACCTCTTGCACTGTACGGGGCCAATCATCGCTTCCTCTGAATCCATGAGTCATGCTGCGGTATACCTGGAATGTCCGTGGGTGAATGCCGTTTTTCATGTGCATCACCGAGTGATGTGGGAACAACTCCTGCACAAGGTACCTACCACCGCGACGGGTGTGACTTACGGCACCCCGGAAATGGCTTATTCGATCATGCAATTGTTGCGGGATACGGATTTGCCGGAACAGCGCATTTTTGTGATGGAGGGGCATCCGGAGGGGATTTTTAGTTTTGGGGCTAGCTTGGATCAGGCCGGGGAGGTGCTGCTCAAGGCGTTAGCTACAATCAAAATTTAAATTAAGTAAAGACGTAGTATCTCTCTTTTACTCACAATTGCTTTAGGTGCATCATTTCTAAGGTGCCCTAAGGTGCCTAAGGTGGTTCAAAATGAGTCTAATATGGTTCTTACAACTAAGATTTATTTATTTTGAACCACCTTAGACACCTTAGAACACCTTAGTTTATGATACCATGAACTTTCCTTCCGCCAATGCTAACCCATTTACCAAGATCCTCAAGACGTGCCCCCCAGGATAATGCTTTCGGGTGGTAAAATCCTGAAAACGCTGGTACCGCTCCACCGCCACGCTTGCCCCAGCCCCTAATTCCAGCTCCTTAATTTTAAAAACTTTGGAGGAAATTTTCCCCGAGAGCGTCTGGTAGTCGATTTGGTATTCCAGGCGCAGGGATTGAGCTGCCGCGGCATGATTGCTGAGCTGGAAAGAAAAATCCAGTCTGCCCCCAACTGTTACTTCGAGGCTATGTTGCAAGTTCGATACCTCTACCGCCTCAGCCCCTTTTTCAAATCCAAAATAGGCCAGCGCTTGAGCATTTCCTTTTTTCAACAACCCCCTACACGCGTGGCGCACGATCCAATCGGTATCCGGGTTTTGGCCCAGCCAACGTCCTGCCATATCCAGCACTATTTGTGGATGTTCTTTGGCAATGTCGTTGAGGTTGTTGGCTACCGAGCGGCGCACGGTTTCGGCGGGGTCGTTTTTGAGTTTTTCCAAAATGGGTAAAATGGGCGCCGGGTCGCGTTT
>JAAFHQ010000027.1 GCA_013298445.1 Chitinophagales bacterium
GGCAAAAACCAATTCGCCGAAAAATTCTTTTATCCCCTCTATGGCACCAGCAAGGCCATGGCCCGCGATTTTGACCTGGATGGCGATTTGGACATTGCAGCCATTGCGTTTTACACCAATCTGGAGCAGCCCGAGCATGGTTTTGTGTATTTGAACAACGAGGGGAGTTTGAATTTTACGGCTGCGGCTACACCTGATGCAGCCGCAGGGAAATGGCTGTGTATGGAGGCGGGTGATTTTGATCGGGATGGTGATCAGGACATCATTTTGGGGTCTTATTTTCATACGGCTGCGGAGGTGGCGCAGTTGGCGGTGCATAGTGTGAGCAGTTTTCCGCAGTTGTTGGTGTTGTATAATTTGAAGAATGAGAAGTAGGGTCAAGCATACACATCGGATATTTTTTGCCACTCATTATCAGGTCTATAAACCTAAAAATTGCAGACACTTGGAGATTTAGGGTCATTGGTTTATCTTTATTAGGCGGACGTGAGAAGTGCGCATATTTCTATGCTGGCGGTAATATTAAGACGAAGCAACAAACAATGAAATTTTATATAGGACTAATAATAGTTTTTCTTCTTTCTTGTCAAAACCGACAGAACAAAAATGCTACGTCAAATAATGACGCCAACCAAATACACTTAACAGAACTAATTCCAACAGACACCGTTCAACTTGAAGAAGTTTTCATTGACAGCACAACAGTCGGAAGGAAAAGATTGAATAAAGTCGAAGTTTTTAAATATAGAGCAACAGACAGCAACTATGTTGATATTAAATTTTACGCAAGGGAAGCAGACCACTGGAGGCCGATTCAGACGATACATTTTTTAAAAGACGGAGTTATAGGTTGCGACACAAAACTGAGCGACTTTAATAATGATGGGCTGAACGATATGACAATTGTGTCCGCTGTTGCGGCTAGAGGTGCTAACGAGGTAAGACGCTTATTCATTTACGACAAAGCAACGGATAGGTTAATCGAAATGAAAAACTCTGCAAATTATCCAAATATGCTTTATAATAAAGACCTAAATTGTATTGATGCATTTTTAGTTTATGGTGGTAGTTCAACTGTTTTTCTTAAAATTAGTGGAGACAGTTTAAAAGAGTTTGCAAGTGTTGAAGCAATGGACGGTATTACTGTTCGAGAATTTGACAAATATGGTAAGGAAAAAATCATATTTCAAGACACAACAAACAAAGCTGGTTACATTCGTTTCAAGACATACAAACCACTGAAAGAATATGATGAATATTAGAAATTTATCTTGATGTCGAGCAAAAAAAGCTTGAATTATTGGCTCTCGAATCAAATCCTCATATGCATATAGTACAACAAAAATAAGTATGGTTATCCGTTAAAGCAAGTAGCAAGTCCAAGCAAAATGTACTCCTACTTCATTTCCTTACCCTACATCTGCTTCAACAACAACCTCCCCAATTCCACATCCGCCAATAAACCCTTCAAACTCGCTTGACCGCCGGTAGTCAAGTCCTTCAACAAGGTAAAACGAATGTCATTCGGAATAAAATCGATTTTTAAAAAGGCTTTCAAATTGTTGAGTTGTGCTGGGCTCAGCAATTGGGCATCCTGTAGCAAATAATTCGCCAGGCGGGTACACAAGGCGGCGATAATGTCCACCCGAATCGGCTGTTTAACTACCATTTTTTGAAAAGGCAAAAAAACCTCTTTTTCAAAATCCTGCGCATTGCAGATCTGCTCCGGGGTAATCAACTCACTCAGGTTGTGGTTGACAAAAGAAATAAAAGCTGTGGCGCTTTGTTCATCCAAACAGGAATCTGCCAGAATCCGCACCAGGCCCAGGTTAGCGCTTAGGTCTTTGATCGACTTAATGGCTTCAAAAAACTGCACCAAAGTCCTCGGGGTAGTGCGTTGCCCAGTAATGATCTCGGGGTAGAGCAGTACAAAATTGATGCCTCGGGCATCCACCTCGTTTTGTTCGGCCCATTGCACCCAGGTTTTGAGGTCAAATTCCAGCGTAACGTGCAGCATCCGGGTCAACATGGCGTCGTCCATGGGGGTAACCGAATAATCCCCCCCGTCGGGGTTGGCGGTCAGGATAATTTGCCACTGGGGCGGCAATTGCCAACTGATCAGCTCGTGGTTTTGCAACAGCTGCATGATGCCGCGCAGGATGCGTTCATCGGCGCGGTTGACGTCGTCGATCAATAAAATGCCAGGACCGGGAGCGTCAGGTACCCAGGCAGGTGCGCGAAAAACGGTGCGCTCCCCCGCAATGGCGGGCATGCCCACCAAATCCCCCATTTCTTCAAATTGAGCCGGGGCGATGTAGGCGTATTGGTAGCCGTTTTGACGGGCCAGGTTTTCAACGATCTCGGTTTTACCAATGCCGTGGCGGCCCCAGATGCAGATGGGAGATTTGCGTTTCCCCTCCCCTTCCAGAATTTGATTGGTTTGGAAGATGTGGTGTATGAAACGGCTAAGCTCCGTAGCATTTACTTTGGTTCCGTAGTATTGGTAGTTGTGCATAGTCAGGGTTATTTTTCGATCCAGGAGGCGAAGGACAGCACCAGAGCCCCCCTTCGAAAGTTTCAGACTTTCGAAGGGGTTTTACCTGCACAATCTTGCGCTAAAGAACTTTTCAAAAGTCGGAAACTTTTGAAAAGGCGTACATAAATCGTGTCGTTTTTCCAAAAAATTACCGAAATCAAAGTTTTACATGCTTATTTTTCTTCCCGGCAAATGCGCCCAATGCTGCTCATCTCCACCCTTTCTTCCACCGCTAATCATCCACATCAGTGGCTTACGGCAGGACAAACTCGGCGCAGGGCCCAATCCATCGGTAAAGTACACCACCGCATCTGCATTCGATTGCTGGTTGGCATAATGGATCGCAGCATCAAAATGCGTACCCCCGCGACCAGCAACCACGGCCGGAGTTGTTCCCCGATAAATATAGGCATTGTTGATTTGGGTGTCGCATTCCAGAATGAAAATTTCGGTACCCAGGCGCCAAATGTGCTGGATCTCCTGAAAAAAAGCCTGGATTTCAGCATCTGCAATACTCGCCGAGGTATCCAGGGCGATGAGCAATTTGTGTTTGTTGCGGATGCGCAAACCCGGGTTGGTGCCGTAGCGCCGGGACGGTTTGCGTAAGGTATTTTGCAAAAAAGTACGTTGCCCAGCTCCTACAAAAAGGCGCAAAAAACGCCGCCAATCCAGGGTGGGCTCATGGCTGATAACCAATTGGTTCAACTGGGTTTGTAGAACTCCTGGCAAACTGCCCCGGCCTTTGTTCCCCACCCTCTGAAGCGCATTTTGCACAATCTGATGCATTCCAGTCGCCAGCACTTTTTTTTCAGCAGCACTGAGGGGCCCTACCTCATTTTGCCATAAGTCATGCCCAGCTAGTGGGCCAGTGCCTGCTGCCATCAAGTCAGATAGTTTCGGGCTGATGATTTGCCCTCTGCGTAGTGTTTTGTTCCAGGCTCCGGACAATTCTTCGTAATAGGCATCTACTGATCGAAAGGGTTGCAAATCCAGTTCGGGGAAGAGGTTCAGGGTGAGTGATGCTGGGCTGAGTTGTTCGAGGCTCAAATATTGGTTCACGACCAAATCGGCGGCAAGGTGGAAGATGCGGACGTTGGCAAAATCCTGCTCCCGCAGCAGGTGCCCGAATACCAGGTGCAACACTTCGTGCTTGAGTGCCCCAAGTCGTTGTGTTGGAGTGTTCAATTCTTCTTGCCAGTAATTTGGATTGATGGCGAGTTGGGGCGTTTTGTTGGCGTTTACACCCAATGACAGACTTGAAATCTCGGCATTGACCTCTTTGACCAATCCAGTCAGCACATGCCCGTAGAAGGGCTCATGCAGGATGAGCTGGATGCTGGCTTGGGTGATTTGGTCAAAAATCTGTTGGGTTTGCATGTTTGCAAATGTAAAATTTCAAGTCCATTTTTTTGAAAAAAGCTGAAGGCTTGAAAAAACTACACCTCGACTCCGCTCGGTGACCATTTTTTCAAGCCTTCAGCTTTTTAACAATGTTATCGTGTAAAGATTCACTTCATCTGCTTCAAGATTTCACGCGCAGCGTCAGCAAAAGAATGATCTTCATTTTGCGCGATGGTTTTTAATTTTGATTCAACAGCAGCGTCCATCGGCCCTAGCTTCAGGCAAGCCAGAACATAATTCCACTCCCCTTTTTCCTTAAACTTGGATTCGTTGGAATCTGCGGCTATCGCAAAAGCTTTTTTTGCAGCACTGTAGTTCTTCAAACCCACTAATGCGTGCCCCAGGTAGTATTGAGCTTCAACATATAAGGCATCGCCTTCAGGAATCCGTGCAAAATCTTCAATTGCATCGGCATAACTTTCCTCTGCCAGGGCCTTTTTAGCGGCAGTTAAGGCGTTTTGTGGAACGGAACCACCGCGCATACTTTGAGCATCTGGGGCCTCGTAATAACTGGCAAACAATTCATCCCCACTTGGCGCAGGCATCAAAAATGGGCGGGCAAAAAACACCAGCAGCAAAACGGCAGCAGCAGCGCTCAGAATAAAAATACTGCGGCGCAAGGTAATGATTCGACCACCGGAAGTGGCCTGATTGCCTTCCTTTTCCCATTTCTTCAAATCTTTACGCAGGCTTTCTTCTACGCCATAATCCAATGCACTCAAACTCAATCGGTATAATTCTTCAGCCTGGCGCAACTCATCGTTGCTGCCGAGTTCCCGTTCAAAGTTTTGGCGATCTCCTGTCGACAATTCCCCAGCATGGTACTGGTCGATTCGGTCGTAATAATTTTCAAGCTTCATAACACATCTTTAAGTTGTTTGACCATGCCTGGATTTTTTTCCAGGAATTCCATCAAGGCCAGGTGGCAGCGGTACTTAATTTTGCGGGCGTTGGCCTCGCTACTGAGTTGCAGGGCATCCGCAATCTCGGCCATTGAGTACGACAACTTCCACATCTCCAACACTTTTCGACATTGGTCTCCGAGTTGATCAAGCAGGTGGCTGAGTAAGTTTTTACGTTCTTCGGTGCGGAAGGTAACTTCTGGGGTTTCCAGATCGGGTTCTTCCTGCGCTGGTTTGATGGGGTCGACCAGGGATACACGTTCTTGTTTGCGCATTTGGTTCATCCACAAAAAACGACAAATCGAATACAGGTAACCTTTTACGGGTGCTTCACCCCGGAATTTGTCTTCCCGGATGTTGCGGTCCAGCACGATGATTCCTTCGTGAAACATATCGGTACCATCTTCTTGGTTGCCCCGATTGTTTCTGACGAATGAAACGACGCGCTGCTGCAATTCTTTGTCGTCGTACAACCAGCGGATTGCCGTTTGTCTTACGGTGCCGCCTTTTTTGATCGCCGCTACTAATGACTCGTTCGTGTAGGTGATGGCGTTCATGGAGTAGGTGTTTTTAAGCAGAATAATGTGCCAGGTTTGTCGATAAATTTTAGCAAATCGTCCATTTATTCTTTTTGAAGGCGTAAGAAGTCTATTAAACTCTTACACCTAAGTACAAGAACACAGACCATAGGGTTTATTTTTGCGAAAATAAGTATTTTGCCCATGTGCAAGGGATAAACACGTTCAGAAACGTTGAGAAATGAGGAAGCATTGCATTTTGTTGGGTAGTTTTCTGCTTTGGGCCGGAATGGGCTGGGGGCAAAATCAAGCCCTGGGCAAGCTTCAACAAGCTCAAGCGCTTTTTGATTCCCTTCGTTATCAGGAAGCTACAAGCCTTGCCAAGGGGGTTTTAAACACCCAAAAGAACCCAGAAATAAATGCACAAGCACTACTTTTATTGGGGGACATTGCCATAGAGCAAGCCGATTTCCCCAAGGCAAAAGCCTTTTTTCTGAACAGTCTTCAACAACTCCAAGCTTTTCAAAGCAAAGGTCACCCGCTCATTGCCCAAGCCTGGAACAATCTCGGCGAATACGAGCTCAAATTAGATAACTTCACCCGTGCCATCCAATGGCATCAAAACGCGCTCAAACTCCGCATCAAATTATTTGGCGAAAAACACGAAAAAACCGCCGATTCGTACAACAACATTGGCAACTGCCAGCTCGAATTAGGGGATTATGCTGCTGCCTGGCAAATGCATCAACGTGCGCTGCTCATCCGTCAGGCGATTCTCCCTCCCAATCATGCCGACATTGCGGTGAGTCACAATAATTTGGGCAACTGTGCTTATTTTAATGGTGATTTTCAGGAAGCGGCGCGGGAATACCGTGCGGCGCTAAACATCCGGGAAAAAACCTTTGGCTCCCGGCACAACAAGATCACCTCCACCCTGAATAATCTGGGCAAGGTGCTGCTGGAAATGGGGCAATGGGATCAGGCCATGACGCTTTTTCAGCGGGTACTCCGCATTCGGCAAGAAACTTTTGGTCGGGATCACTCCTCACTAGCCACTACACTCGAAAACATTGGCGAAGTATTTTTAGCAAAAGGAGATTTTGCTACGGCGATTCCCTATTTGCAGCAGGCTGTCCATTTATATGGTGGACCTAACTCCCCATCCAGCGCACCAGCCTGGCATAAGATTGGTTTGAGTTATCAACGTATGGGCAAGTACGATGAGGCCTTGCATTATCATTTTGATGCTTTACCCCTGGTTGAATCCTTGTATGGGGATCAAATCTTTGCTGCCGCCATTTACAACAACATTGCCAACTGCTACATGCAAAAAAAAGTATCCAGTCTGGCCCTTCAATATTTCAGCATTGCTGCGGCTGCCTTGCATCAAAACTTCCCGCAGGGGCATCCCGATTTGGCCCAAATGCACAACAGCATGGCCATTTGTTACATCCGTCAGGGCTTTTTGGATTCAGCACACCACCACTGTCAACTGTCCTTGGAATCCTTACACCAAATCAAACAAAGTCGGGGGGTAGCTTACACGCAGATTTTGCGCACCCAGGCGGAAATTTTGCTGCAAAAAGGAGCCATTGACCAAAGTGGAGCGGTATTGCAAAAAGCGTTAAACGCCTTGGGTTATCGAACTGGTCAAACCTTGTGGGGCAATGAAATCACCAGAGAAGTAATGGAAATATTGGCTCAACAGGGGCAAACCTGGAAAGCCGCCGCCCTCAGTACCACGAACAAACCTAAGGCATTGTTCCTGCAAAAAAAAGCAGCAGAGGCCAACCTCGAAGCCTTGCGCCTAATGGCCTTTTTGCGCCGTCAAATCAACAGCATCGATGCCCGACAATTTTGGTTGCAAGAAGAATACACCATGTACCAGGAAGCAACCGACCTCTACTTCAGGATATGGCAACAAAGTGGCGATCAGGCCTTCCTGGAACGTGCATTCGTGCTGAGTGAAAAAAGTAAAGCGGCTCAATTGTTGGATGCAGTGCAATTGGGGCAATCGAATGCGCAATCCCAAATGCCCAAAAAATGGGTTGAACTGGAGCAAAATTTGCGCGCTAGACTGGCCGCCTTGGAAAGTGAACGCATCACCAGCCCTACCCGGGCAACCCAGCTGGATCGGGAAATGTTAGGGCAAATCCGGCGATTGGATAGCCTGAATAGAGTGATTTCCCGCTGGCAAAAACAAAGGGGCATTACCCCACTGCAACAAGATACGGTTTACAGTGCAACCCACTTGCGCCGAAAGTTTATAAAAAGCCAGCAGGCTTTGGTTGAATATTTTGAAGCCAAGAGTAGTTTGTTGGTATTTGTGCTTAAAAAAGATCAGCTCTACGGTTACAGCTTGCCAAAACCGTCTTATTTGTACCAAAAAGTAATCGCCTTTCGCCAGCTCCTGCGCTTATACCCGGCGCTGAATGGAGCTGCGCTGGATAGCAATTTGCTGGATTGGACCCAACTTTCACTTGGCTTATACCGGGATATTTTTAAGCCACTACAGCCCGTCCTAAAAGACATACAAAGTGTGATCATTGTAGCAGATGGCGCTTTGAATTATTTGCCATTCGAAGCCCTGCTAACCCGGCAACCCAAAAGAGTGGATCGCTTTAAAAGCCATGCCTACCTCTTGCGGCAATTTGCCATCCAATACAGTTATTCAGGGAGTTTGTCCTGGGAATTGAGTCGAAAAAGCCACCACAATTGGTTTAAACCCAGCTTATTGGCCATGGCACCGGATTTCCGGAAACATTCACTTGGTTTAGGTACGCTGTACAACAACATCCCCGAAGCGGAACAAATCAGCCACTTGTGGGGGGCAAAAATCCTCACTGGCTCCCGGGCTACCTTGGGCGCTTTCCGGGAACTGGCTCCACATTACGACATCTTGCATTTGGCCACGCATGGCAAATATTTTGTGGACAAAGAGATTGACAATTATTCGGCCATTGCTTTTGCGGAACAAAAGGACAGCAAAAGCAACGAATACCTGTACACCCGTGATCTATACGCCATGCGCTTGCCCACCGAGCTGGTAGTGCTGAGCGCCTGTGAAACGGGTATTGGCGATTACCATTCGGGTGAAGGGGTGATCAGTCTGGCGCACGGTTTCATCCATGCCGGAGCCAAGAGTGTGGTGAATACGCTCTGGAGTGTCGACGATGCCCGCACCGCCGAACTAATGGTCGACTTTTTTACCTTGTTGAAAAAAGGGGAAAGCCGCGACCGAGCACTGCAATTGGCCAAATTAAACTTGCTGGAAAACCGGCCACATGATGAGGTGCATCCGTATTTTTGGGCGGGTTTGATCGGGATTGGGGCGACGGAGGCGGTGTTTGACCCTTGGGGGAAATACGTTGGTTTGGGTGGGGTATTGTGCTTGTTGATAGGTTTTGGCTGGGTTTGGTTTCGCTACCTCAAGCCTCGTGTTTTGTAACTTTTAGCTTCAATTCCGTTTATTGGCTTCGAAAAATCCTGTGCCGTTGCCCTGGCAATACAACAGCACACGAATCATCCGATATAGCCATTGACATTGAGTAAAATAGAGTCAAATATTCCTCTATCCATTTCCAAACATTATTTTAGTCGATTTACTTTTCAACAAATATTAATCCATCCATTTACTATTTTTTTACAATTAAATCTTTTTTTCGACCCCCATTTTTTTCTCTTTCTTTTGTCCATTTTTTTTGGCAATTTTGACAATCAGTCAGTCACATCACGTCCTTTTTATTACTCGCCAAAGATTAGATTGCTATTCCAGTACCGACCAAATTCGGAAGGAAATTTTATTGCATCAAAATACACACTTGCCATGAATAACTCGAATCTGAGTCGACGCAGTTGGCTGCGTTCCTCCCTTGTCATTGCTTCTGGAGCTGCGGTAACACCTGCGGCATTGGGTCGTAGTACCTTTGCGATGGATCAAGCCAGCACCTGGGCCGAGCAAAGCCGTCTCAAAGAAATTGACTTCAAACTGCCTTTGATTATGCCGCCCAGCGTTGCTCGTTTGAATGCCAACGAAAACCCCTTTGGGCCATCGCCTAAAGCCCGTTTGGCCGTCATCGAAACTGCCATCAATGGCAACCGCTACGCGCACGGCGAAGCTACAAAGCTGCGGAAAATGATCGCCGAAAGAGAAGGCGTGAGTGAAGAGTACATCATGATGGGCCCTGGCTCGACCGATTTGTTGGAAAAAGTGGCCATTACCCACTTCCTCGAAGGAGGCAACATCGTTTCCGCCGATCCAGCTTACATGTCGCTGATCAATACTGCTAAAGCGTTTAAAGCGAGCTGGAAAAATGTGCCGCTGAAAAAAGACTGGTCGCACGATTGTGCGGCCATGGAAAAGGCCATCGACGCCAATACCAAACTCATATACGTATGCAATCCCAACAACCCAACGGGCTCCATCACCGATGCAGCTGAGTTGCGTGCATTTTGTAACAAAGCTGCGGATAAAGCGCCGGTATTTGTTGATGAAGCTTACCTGGACTATTTGGAGAATCCAATGGCTTCCAGCATGGTGGATTTGGTAGCAAAAGGCAAAAACGTGATTGTGGCGCGTACTTTCAGCAAAATTCACGGGATGGCTGGCTTGCGGATTGGCTACATCGTAGCATTGCCCAAAACGCTGGCAAAAATCGAAAACATGGTTCGTGGCAACATGGGCATGTGCATCACCTCCGTGAATGGCGCCATCGCCAGCATGGAAGACAAGGAATTCCAGGAGCGTTCCCGGAAACTGACTGCGGAAGGTCGCGAGTACATTTGTGCCGAACTCAAAAAAGCGGGCTTCAGCTACGTGCCTTCCCACACTAGCTTCGTGTTGTTCCCCATCGTGATGAACGGCAAGGATTTCCTGAAAAAAATGTACGATTCGGGAGTAGCCGTGCGCTCTTTCGAGGTAGACGCCAAGACGTATTGCCGCGTGAGTGTCGGTTTGCCGGATGAACTCAGGTTGTTTACCGATAGTTTGAAAAAAGTACTGGCATAAGTCACACTAATCGACATTTTACTCGGAGGACATCAATTGCCCCTGGCTTCAGCCTGGGGTCATCGGAACTCCTCGAATTGGGCTTTAGCCCTGGCTTGAAAATTAAGGCTAGGGCTAAAGCCCGATCAAAATAGGAAGCCTGATCCACGCGCTAAAGCACGTGGCAATTCATGTCCTCCGAGCAAAATGTCCAGGAGTATAGGCATTGCCGGTATTTTTTGGTTGTCCTTTTAACTAAAGCACATGAACATCGCATTGCAAAAGGCCATCGCGCTTTTGGCTTTGATTGCCGTTGGACTACTTTTGAAACCCAAAATCAAAAGTAAGGAACAAGCCGATGGCCTCAAGATCATCATCCTGAGTTTGGCCTTACCCGCCACCATATTTATTGCCCTGCTTAAAACGGAAGTGCACATAGAGTTAATCAGTTTGCCCATTTTGGCCCTGGTATTCAATTTATTGTTGTTTGGATTGTGTTACGTTTTGCTGCCTTATATGGGTATTGAGCGGGGCACGCCAGACTTCCGCACCTTGTTGATGATGATTCCTTCATTGGCACCGGGTTTGTCCTGTTTCCCCATATTGGCGGAATACCAGGGCGATCAGGCAGTGGCCTGGGCGGCGCTGGGTGATTTGGGCAACAAGGTCTTTGTACTGATTTTATTGTACTTGTTGGCGATGCGCTGGTACTACCGCTTTTTTCCCAGCGAGAACGTATCCACCTCCGCCAAAGTCAAAGACCTCTTGTTGACCCTGGTCAGGGAGCCAGTCAATATCGTGCTGGTTTTCGCCTTGTTCTTCCTCAGCATGGGTTGGCATCTGGACAATTTACCAGCGTTTGTACAAGATGTGGTGCTCAAAATTGGGGCCATCATGACACCGCTGGTACTGCTGTACATCGGCATCTCGGTGCAGCCGCGTTGGGCGGAGTTGCGCATGATTGGTGGCTTGTTGCTGCTGCGGGCAGGATTGACCTTGCTGATCAGTGGCATCTTTTTGAGCATTGCTCCGGCGATGAGTCCAGCTGCCGCAATTTTGGCGGTGGTGTTTCCCCAAAGTGCGGTGAGTTTTTGGCCTTTTGCGCACATTGCCGCGGTTCATGGACTTGAATCAGAAAAAAAAGGTAGAGACGTTGCATGCAACGTCTCTACTAATCGGATTTTTAACCCCGGCCTCGCCTTGAATTTTATCGCTTTGTCTTTACCGTTTTCTACGTTGTTTATTCTGTTGATCTGTACCATTGGGGTGCCCGCTACACAACCGCTTTCGCTTGGTTTTGCGGGCATTCTGATGGTTGCAGTTGCGCTGTTGCCTCCGTTGTTGCGGCGGATTCGACTGCCTAAAATGGAAAAAGAGGTGGAGGTGATGGTGGAAAATTAATGGATCGTAGAGACGTTGCATGCAACGTCTCTACACTTCAAAATCAAATATTTAGGTGTACCAGGCAAAAAAAATCAAAAAAAATCTACCGGAAAATTTGTTTTTCCCCAGCTCGCTGTATTATCTTTGCGCACGCTGAAACGAAAATGAGTTATCAAAAACATTTCAGCACACGGCACCACACACTCACACTATCACACCCCCACACATTCACACCCATTCTTGCGGATGTAGCTCAGCTGGTAGAGCGCAACCTTGCCAAGGTTGAGGTCGCGGGTTCGAATCTCGTCATCCGCTCAAAAAGGAAGTTGAAAACACAGGTTTTCGGCTTCCTTTTTTTGTTTTTACTCCTCCCGGAACGAATCCTCCAAGAGATAGGTTATGACAGCTGCACCGAAATCCGGCAACTAATCACCACAAGCCATTAGCATCCATCATGCGCACACCCCATTTCCTCAACGTCGACCTCGACGTCTACAGCGATACCGATCTCCAGCCGCTTATCGCGCACTGGAAACAACTCATTCCCTTGGTTACACCTGAGGATGCTGGCACCAATTTTGTGCGTTTTGAACTCGATGAGGACTACCCTACTGCCTCCGAAACAATTCGGCATTTTTGCGCCGCCGTGGAAAATCTGCCTTCTGATTTGCTCCAGTTTTGGCATCAATGTCCCCAACGCATTTTGGACATTGGTTACGAAAGTGGTGCAGAACGACCAGTATTGCAAGACGCTTTACCTGTCGAATTGCTGCTAAAAGTTGCACAATATTTTACCAGTCTGAATATTTCCTTGTACCCATGTGATTAATCAGGCGGTTACCACACTATTGAAGGTTTTTATTTTTTTGCCACAAAGGCTCAAAGGCACTAAGCAAAATTGGTTGATAAATGGCACTTTGTGTCTTTGTGTCTTCGTGTCTTTGTGGCAAAATAAAATATCCAGATGCGGCGGTTTACTTTAGAACGGTAATAGCGCCAGTAAACATCTTCTCCACCCCATCAATGAACTCTATCACTGCCTTGTACACGACCACCTCATTCCCCATGGATTTACCCCGGAAAGTCCCATCCCAACGAGGGCTATCCGAACTTGAATCGGCATCAAAAGCAAAAGCAACCTCGCCCCAGCGGGTGAAAATTTCCAATGATTTGACGCGTAGGGTGCTGGTGCCGGGGAAAATTTCAAAAAAGTCATTCTGGCGATCCCCATTGGGGCTAATGGCATTCGGGATGTACACCTTGTAGTTCTTTTGCACCAAAATCCGCAGGGAGGTTTTAGCCAAACAGCCATTTTCATCTACTGCTTCCAGGCTAACCGTTCCATTGGCCGTTACCCTCGGAATGTTAAGCTCGGGGCAAGCTGCGCAAAGGTCAGGGTAGGTGCCATTCCAGCGGTAAGTCGCAATGGGTGCACTTCCATCCGGCCGCAAGAACAACGCTGCGCCCAAATCAACCGTAGTGTCTTTGGGCAAACTCACCTGGAACAACTCTGGGGCAGGCAATTCAATCATCCGGGCAATTTTACAACCACCCTGATCGGCAGCGAGCAGCATGTAAGTCCCAGGAGGTAGGTTTTGAAATACTGAATCCCGGCCCATCGGGCGATTGCCCAACTGGTATTGGTATTCCGGGCTTCCACCCATGGCGCGTACGGTAATCAAGCCATTTTTATCCCCAAAACACTTACCAGGAATGGTGGTAGTGCTGATTTCCATTTTTTGCACCTCCACACTGTCTCGGCGTTGGCAACCCTGGGCGTCGGTTACAATGACTTTGAAACGTCCGGCCTGGTTCATTTGAATGATGCGGCTGGTATCTCCCGTGCTCCAGCGCACGTTGTATGGTGCGGTGCCGCCCTGGATGTTGATTTGTGCCTTTCCTGCTTGCAATTCACCACAAGGCTGGGCCAAGGTCAAGGCCGATGCTTGGAAAGCCGGAGCTGAAGGCAGGTCATAACTACGCTCGAAAGTGCAACCCAAGCGGGGATCGGTCACGGTGACGAAATAATTTCCTCCGGGCAACTGGCTGATGCTGGCTGCCGAATCGCCAGTGCTCCAGACATATTGCAAGGCGTTGGATCCTTGCAGGCTGATGCGCCCACTGGGAGTGCCATCACATTTGGGCGGATCGAGTTGAGCGGTCACTCGAGGCTCGGGGAAAGTGAGGGATTGCACCGAATCTTGAAATACACAGGAGCGATCGCGGGCTTCGAGATAATAAGTGCCAGACTGGCTGAGCTGGACTTGTTTTTCGTTAGAAACGATGGGGCCATTTTTACCCAATCGCCATACAAAGGTTTCAAAATTGTCGTCGATAGGGGTGACAATTTGAGGTTTGTTGCCACAAAATTTCACGGTATCCTGAGCCAACAGATCACGGGTGAAACGCTCGGGGATTTCGAACTCAAAAGTAAATTGGCAATCTTCGGCCAAACTGTTGAATGGCTTTACAGTCAAAAAAACCTTAGTTCCTGCCTGGGGTTTGTTCAGGGTAATGCTGCGAGTCGTTTGCCCGGTGCTCCAACGATAGGCAGAAAATCCTTCCGGGGCAGTAAGGGTAATCGTTGTATCCAAACCAGGGCAAAAATAAGAAGGGTAAATTTTGGCGCTCAGGCACTCGGCGTCCAGGTAAGCGTAACCAAAATGTAAACCTTCGGTACAGTCATTCACCGTAAAACGCAGGGTGATTACCTGCCCGATGTAATCCCGCAGGTCGATGGCTGCGGCTGTCCAGTTGCGGATGCGCAGTTGGTTTTGGTTTTTAAAGCCGGGGATGTTTTCTGCTGCTGCCACTTCGTACAAGCCACAAGGGGTGCGCACGTTGCGCTGGTTGAGTACTTCTACGGTAAAGCGAGGCTGCTGTTTGGGTTTGTGGTCGGGGTCCTCCATGACCACGGCAAACTTGTACACGAAAAGGGAGTTCTCCTGGGTCACCCGAAAGGAGGTGATCAGGCGGTCGAATTCTTTACCGTTGCGGGAATTGCCCAGGCGAGCGGCGTAGTTGCCAATTGAAACCATTGGCAGGGATTCAATTCTGACCAAAAAATCATTGCCCATGTCCCTGCGTACGATGGTATGGCGTTGGGGAATTAATCCGACCTTAATGTCTTCTTCCTTAGGTCGATTTCCAAAAGTCGGATCTTTAACAAAGCCATATTCCCCCCGCCAACCTTCAAAAGTGCCTTTTTCGAAGCCGAGGTTGGAGCAATCATTGAGGGGGACTTGTTGGGCAAAAAGCTGAGTGCTCAACATTAGGCACCAGGATACCAAACAATACACAACGGCCTTACCGTGAATGGTTAGGTAGAATTTCAATCTCATAGTAAGCTTTGGCTTTTAGGTTCAATTTTCAGGCCGTCGTTAGACCAAAAATAGGAAATTTTAATAAAAAGAAAGTTTTCTAGTCTCTTAACATCAGTTTAACGCTAGTTAAAGTTTCCCGGAAGAGGGTTAAAGTAAGTTATGGCTATAGGGGGGAGCAGTTAGATTGTTTATCATTGAAATGTGTTTTGACACGAACAACTAGTTCAAATTCTAAATGATCCAAAAGAAATGCTCATGAAATTTACATTCAAGCTCTTCACTTATGCTGCTTTTATCATCCTGGCCAGTTCTTGTACCGACGAATACCGTTTGGAGCGCAAGGAGGATCGCCTCTATGGTGCCTGGATTTTTGAAAGCGCTTCATTCAAAGAAAATGGAGACCTATTCCGTGAAAACCGCGATGCAGAATTTGTAGGCGACATCATCGAATTTTACCGCGACTACACTGCTTCTTTCGACGATCGCCTCGATCGCATCGTGTATCCTGGCAACTGGGAATTGATTCTCGATCGAGCCACTTATGATGGGGAAGAGGATGCAGAGTTTTTGCTGGACATGGACTTTTTTGATCGGGGCCGCCCCGCCATGACCTACCTCTGTGGAGTGAATAACCTGAGTTGGGAACGGCTCAATTTGCGGGCCAATGTGCGCGGTGGCGTGTATTATTTTAGACTTAGAAGGTTGTAGGTTCTAGACTACGAACAGGACAAAATCGAGGCAACGCAAAAATGCCGGATTGTAGAGACGCACGGCCGTGCGTCTCTACCGTGCCCATGTAAAACGCTAGACCTTGTAACCCCCACCCCCATTCCTTCGTATATATGCCCTGATCGTTTTTTATCCTAAAACCGAAGGTTATGGCACCACATTCCGCCGAAAACAAATTGGGCATTCTTAACATTGTCGTCATCTTTCTTTCCATCTACATCCTGGGGGCACTCATCATCGATACCGCCTATGAATTGCCTCCAGAGACATCTACCCTACTCCAGTATTTCGACAATGCCATTTGTGCGGTCTTTTTTATTGAGTTTTGGGTACGTTTTGCCAAAGCAGAAAACAAACTGAAATTCATGCGCTGGGGCTGGATTGACCTCATCGCCAGTATCCCGACCATTGATGCTTTGAGGGCGGGGCGTTTGTTGCGATTAATCCGTTTACTACGGGTAGTCAGGGCCTTTCGATCAATTCACAACCTGTTTCATTACGTTTTTCAGAACAAAGCCAAAGGGGCGTTGACCTCTGCCTCGCTGACCGCCATCCTTCTGGTCATTTTTTCTGCTATCGCCATTTTACAGGTTGAAACTGATCCAAACAGCAACATCAAAACCGCAGAGGACGCCGTTTGGTGGGCTTATGTGACCATCACTACGGTTGGGTACGGAGACAAATTTCCAGTTACTACCGAAGGGCGGGTTATTGCGGCCATTTTGATGACGGCGGGGGTAGGTTTGTTTGGGACCTTTACGGCTTATGTGGCGTCATGGTTTGTGGTGGAGAATAAAGTGGCGCAGGAGGAGACGGTGCCTAATCCGGAGGAGGAGTAATCAAAGAGCGACATTTATTATCACAAAGGAAAAAAAGAGGACTCAAAGCAAGACCCTGTCAACGTCTAACTTTGTGTCCTCTGTGCCCCTTTGTGCTTTCTCTGTGATAATAAAATGTCGCTTTGGAATTATTTTGAAAATTCGGGATGATGAATGTTTATACCCTCCCTTTTCCCTTTGTGACAATCAAATTGTGTTGCTCTATGTTTTCCGTCACTCCGACTTCAAAGACTTCGCCGGATTGACCAGCGCCGCCTTAATCGATTCATAACTCGAAGTAATCAGCGCTACGCCCAAAGTGATAACCACCGCAAAAACCAGGGTCCCAAATCCGATTGGAATCCGGTAAGTATAATCCTGCAACCAGGCATTCATCAAATACCAGCCCAGGGGTGCAGCCACCAGGAAAGCAATGCCGACCAGAAAGGAGATTTCTTTGCCAAAAAGCCCCAGGATTTGAGTCAAATTGGCGCCCAGGACCTTGCGCACTCCAATTTCTTTGGTCTTTTGCACGGCCATAAATTTGACCAAACCATACAAGCCCAAACAACCAATAAAAATGGCGATGAGGGAGAAAATTTGCACCAGGCGCAGCATGGTACGCACAAATTCATAATTGCGGGCGATGCTTTCATCCAAAAAAGACTGCTCATACAGGTTATCGGGAAAATAACTGTTCCAGAGTTTTTCCACCTCTTTCATGGTCTTTTGCAGGTTGTTGCTGCTGAGCCGCAAACCACAATTGTAATGAATGTCTTTGTAGGTAAAGACTGCGATCGGCGCAATTTCCTGTTCGAAGGAGGCATTGTTCCAGTTCTTCAACACCCCGTAAATAGGAGCATCAATTCCCCATACCCGCAGCTTTTTGCCAATGATGTCTTCCGGATTTTTCACAC
>JAAFHQ010000270.1 GCA_013298445.1 Chitinophagales bacterium
CAAAGTCGTGTCGCTCATCACCTTCCTCACCTTCCCCTAGGCTCAAAACGGTACATTCTCCACAATCTCCAATCCATATCCAATCAGACCTACCCTACGGCGGGGGTGATTGGTCAACAAGCGCAGTTTACAGATGCCAAGGTCGCGCAGGATTTGAGCGCCTACGCCAAAATCGCGTTGGGTCATTTCGTTGCGGATTTTCATTTCTTTGCCTTGCTCGCGTTGTTGTTGTAATTGCTGTAAAGCAGCCAACAAGGCTGCGTCTCCTTTTTCCGATTGCCGCATAAACAGCACCACTCCTTTACCTTCCTTTTGAATGGCTTGAATGGCTTGGTGGTGATGGAGGCCTTGCTCTTCAAACAAATTGCCGATGATGTCGCCAGCTTCAGAAGAGGAGTGGACGCGTACCAGGATGGGTTCATCTTCATTCCAGTCTCCGTGTTTGAAGGCCAAATGGACGTCCCCGCCGGGGATTTGTTCAAAGGCAATCACTTCAAACTCGCCGAATTGGGTTGGCAATTTTACAGAGGTGACACGTTTGACCAAACGTTCGGTTTGCATGCGGTAAGCAACCAAATCATCGATGGAAATGATTTTGAGGCCAAAGCGTTGAGCAATTTTATACAAATCAGGCAAACGAGCCATCGTCCCATCTTCGTTCAATACTTCTACCAATACGCCTGCCGGGTACAGGCCAGCCATGCGAGCCAGATCGATTGCTGCTTCGGTATGCCCGGTACGGCGCAATACGCCGCCTTGTTTGGCACGTAAGGGGAAAATATGTCCCGGACGGGCTAAGTCTGTACCTTTGGTATCCGGATCAACCAAGGCACGAATACCCGTAGCCCGGTCGTAAGCGGAAATCCCGGTGGTACAGCCGTGCCCAATCAAGTCTATGGACACCGTAAAGGCCGTTTCGTGCAGGGCAGTATTGGAGGAGACCATCATTGGGAGGTCAAGCTCATCTGCACGGCGTTCGTCCAGCGGGGTACAAATCAAGCCCCGGCCATGAGTGGCCATGAAGTTGATGATTTCGGGGGTTACAGTCTCTGCAGCGCAGATGAAATCGCCTTCGTTTTCGCGGTCTTCATCATCTACTACGATGATGACTTCACCTTTGCGAATGGCTTCGATGGCTTCTTCTACGGTATGGAGTTGAATGTTGGTTTCGATGGTCTGAGCTTCCATATGCTAATCTGGTCCTTAGGGATTAAAACCCAATTTTGTTTTTTTCTCCTTGTTGCAGTTGCTTTTTAAGGGCGGCCATGCGGATGGCGGTGGCACCCGCTTCCACACCTTTGTTGCCGTGTATGCCACCAGCCCGGTCAAGAGCCTGTTGCTCGTCGTTGGGGGTAAGTACACCGAAGATACAGGGAATATTGGTAGCAATGCTCAAGTTGGTCAAGCCCATGGCTACACTGTTGTTGATGTACTCATTGTGGTTGGTTTCACCTTTGATGACACAACCAATGGCCACAATGGCATCCAGCTTGTGGGCACCAGCCAACAAACGGGCCGCTGAAGGCAATTCAAAGGAGCCGGGCACTTGTACCATGTGGATGTTTTCTTCCTTGGCTCCATGTTTGAGTAAAGTATCGAGGCAGCCTTGGTACAAAGCATGGGTAATTTTGGCATTCCAATCGGCTACTGCGATACCAAAGCGCAAGTCAGCAGCAGATGGCAGGGAATCTTCGTCGTAGTGGGAAAGATTTTTGAGGGCGCTAGCCATGTATTGTGGTTTTGGATTTAACAAAAAAAGGTAAGAAAGCCACCAATGCCTTCTTACCTTCTTCCAAACAAAGTGACCCTTGGAAAAGATTATTTTCCTTCCAAGAAGATCAAATATTTTTCAGCATCCTGGCCTTCAGGGGCACTTGGATATTCATCTTTCAACTCTTGGTAGTATTCGCGGGCAGCAGCGATGTCATTTTCTTTTTGCGCCAGCATGGCCAAACGCTTGAGGTAAAATGGAGTCAGGAGTTCGTTTGCCTTGCCACTTACTGCTTTCTTGTAGTAGCTTTTGGCACTGGCGAAATCCTTGATTTCAGAATAAGCATCGCCTAATGCACCATTTTTCATAATGGGCATTACACTTCCTTTCGGGCTGAAGTCCTTGAGGTAGCTGATGGCAGCGTCGTATTTGCCCAGGTTCAACAAACAAACGCCAGCGTAATAGTTGGCGAGATTTGCAGCGGGTGTACCGGGATAATCTTCAATGATTTGAGGGAACCCTTTAAAGCCACCAGGCAGGGTTTTCAACATTGCAGTAGCGAACGAATCACGTTCAAACAAACGTTCCGCTTGGCGCATTTGCTCAACAGCCACATTTTGCTGTGAGTTTACATAAACTTTCCAAGCGATCAAACCTATTATGAGCACTGCCAGTGCAGCACCTGCAATCATCAAAGGTTTACGAAAACGATTCAACGTGTCCTGTGCGCGATCGCGAACCTCTACAATATCCACCAAAACTTCATCTTCTGGCCGATTCGCAGCCTTAGGAGCAGCACCCCTGCGCACCTGTCTTCCTTTTGCCATTTTCTGTCTTTATTAGCTAGTTATATTTAATTAGCAGACCACAACTGATGGTGATTTGCCAATTAGGAACGCAAAAATAAATAAAGTTTTGTTTCCCCCTCTATTTAAGACAAAAAAATACGGCGGTAGCTTTTTAGCTGACGCCGTATTTGTCTATAATTTTGAATTTGAGCTCCTTAATAGTTGATGTAAGGATAGTCAGATTCTGTGTAGTTGTCGGTATAAAGCTCTGAAGCGTCTGGATAGGGTGAGTTTTCAGCGAATTGTACACAATCCTCGATCTCTGCCTTGATCTTGTCCTTGATGGCTTGAATCTCTGCTTCAGTGGCTATTTTTTCGCTCAGGATTTTTTCTTCGGTCACCTTGATGGGGTCGCGATCCTGATAAGCTTGTACTTCTTCTTTGGTACGGTACTTTGCTGGGTCGGATACGGAGTGACCTTTGTAGCGGTAAGTACGGATTTCCAGGAAGTAGGGGCCTTTGCCCTCCCGAATGTGCTCAGCAGCGCGTGAAATGGCCTCGTGTACCGATTCAGGGCTCATGCCATCTACCGATTCGCTGGGCATTTCGAAGCTCAAACCAATCTTCCACAGTTCTTCTACGTTGGACGTACGCTCAACAGATGTACCCATGGCGTAACCGTTGTTTTCCACGATGTACAACACGGGCAATTTCCAGGTCATGGCCATGTTGAAAGACTCGTATAAGGCACCCTGGCGGGAAGCTCCGTCGCCAAACATGGTCACGCAGAAGTTTTTGGTGCCTTTGTATTTTTCAGCAAAACCGATGCCCGTTCCAATTGGAATTTGTGCACCAACGATACCATTGCCACCAAAGTATTTGTTGCTGGCGTCGAAAAAGTGCATGGAACCACCTTTACCTTTCACGATACCCGTTGATTTGCCGTACAACTCAGCCATAGCCTGCCGAGAACTTACCCCTCTGGCCAGCGCAATCCCGTGCTGGCGATAGGCTGTTACGATGCCATCCTGTTTGGTAATCGCCGACTCAATACCCGCAGCTACGGCCTCCTGACCAATGTAAACGTGACAGAAACCGCGAATCTTTTGCTGTCCATACATCATCAGCGCACGTTCTTCAAAACGGCGGATGCGCAGCATCAATTCATACCAGTAGAGGTATTGCTCTTTGCTGTAAGTGACCTTGTTGCTGCTTTTTTTGGCTGATGCTTTCTTTTCTACAACCGAACCCATGTGCACTGTATGTTTAGGAGTGGTTTAAAAATTTGCGCTGACGCCTTCATTTCAAACCTTCTCTAGCGAAATTTCGCTATGTTTGTTGAATAGTCGAGCTAAAGATAAGGCAAATATATATCTTCCGACAAAAGTGTCTGGCAGATTTTTATTTTTACCTTCAACGCCCGAAAAGCCATATTGTTGAGGAAGGTTGAGGGAGGTTGAGAAGGTTGAGGCTACCGCAGCATCGTTGACAATGACGCTGCGGTAGCCTCAACCTTCTCAACCTCCCTCAACCTTCTCAACCTGCTCAGTAAAGTTCACACACAATGTACCTCGAACGCATTGCTTTAGCGAATTTTAAAAATTACGAAAATCAAAAGCTTGACTTTTCCACCCGCTTGAATTGCCTGGTGGGCAACAATGGTATGGGCAAAACCAATTTGCTCGATGCCATTTATTATTTGTGTATGGCCAAAAGCCACTTCAACCTGACTGACAATGCCATTGCCCGGCACGATGAAAATTTCTTTCGCCTGGAGGGGCATTTTATTTTGCAGGAAAAAAAAGAAAAAATTGTGGCCAAGGTGATGCCACGCAAACTCAAGGAACTCGAACGCAACGACGTGGCCTATTCCAAACTGGCCGAACACATCGGCCTGCTCCCAGTGGTGTTCATCGGCCCCGATGACATTCAACTCATCCGCGAAGGCAGCGAAGAGCGACGGCGTTTTTTGGACAATACGCTCTCCCAACTCGATCAGCGCTATTTGTACGAACTGATAACCTATAATAAGGTGTTGCAGCAACGCAACGCCCTGCTGAAAAGCCTGGCAGAACGCAGCGGCGGCAACATGAGCCTGTTGGATGTGTACGATGAACAGTTGATCGACCCGGCTTTGTATGTTTTGGAGCAAAGGGCGGTGTTTACCCAAAAATTTACGGCCATTTTTCAATCGACCCACCAATACATCACTGGGCGGAAGGAGGCGGTGCAATTGACTTACGAGTCGCAATTGCTGGAAAATGATCTGGAAGACTTGTTGAAACAAAGTCGGCAAAAAGACCTGGCCTTGCAACGCACGACCAAAGGGGTACACCGCGATGACCTGGTCTTTAGCCTGGGCGAGCACCCGCTGAAAAAATACGGCTCGCAGGGGCAGTTGAAATCGTTTTTGTTAGCGCTCAAGTTGGCCCAATACGAGATGTTGCGCCAAAATAAAGGAGTGTCACCGATTTTGCTCCTGGATGACTTGTTTGACAAACTGGATGCCCAGCGGGTCACCCACCTAATTCGCCTGCTCACCGAAGGGCAGTTTGGGCAGATTTTTATTACGGATACGCATGAGACGCGGATTGCGGAAATTGTGGAGCAATTTGGAGTGGATTATCGGCGGTTTTTTGTGGAAGGGGGGAAGGTGGATTTGCAGACAGGGTGAACGATCTGATATCCCATCTATCAAAAGGATTAAAATTGAGGCAATGATTTTTTGTAAATTTGAATTACACCAGTACACCTAAAATACATCGATATGAAAGTCAAAATTTTAAGCGCATTTTGTACACTTTGGATGTTCTTCCAAGCCTTCAATGCTCAATGCATGCCCCTGGATAGTATCCTACCCGAAAAAGTAAACTTCTGGTCGAGCCAAATCGAAATAAGTGCCAGCCTTTATTGGCCAGTGCCAAGCGATCCCGCAAAAAAACTACCCGTAGTCATCATGGGTCCCGGCTTTTCAGGCGTAAAGGAATGCAACTATCAGTTCATTGCAGAGCAGTTCGCCAAAGGTGGTTTTGCTGTTTTGCTCTTTGATTACCCAAATTTTGGAGCCAGTGGAGGCACCAATCGACAAGAAGCAGATCCCTGGCAACAAGTGGAAGCTTATCGGGATGCCGTTGGTTTTGTTGCGGCTCAGGAGCGGATTGACAAAGATAAAATCGGGGTTTGGGGAGGTAGTTATTCAGGTGGGCACACCCTGGTTGTGGCTGCTCTTGACACTCGGGTGAAATGCTTTGTGGCCTTGGCACCCTACCTTGGCGGTTATGATTTTATCTCAAAAATTCCTCTAGCTCAACGTCAAGGGCTGGCTCAACTGTTCAATCAGGATCGGCTAAACCGCAGTAAAGGAGGGAAACCTATGATGATCCCGGTAGTCAGTGAAAAACCGGGCGAATTGTGTGTACTGGCAACAAAAAGTGCCTACCAGTTCAAGGAAAGTTTCAAAGAATATGCTCCCGACTGGAAAAATGTGGTGACACTTAAAAGCCTCGAAATGCAACTGGATTACCAGCCTGTTACCTATGTCAATCGGATCGGGAATATACCCAAGCTGTTTCTAATTGCTAAAAAGGACGAATTGATCGCAGAAAAGCAGTTGCTTGAGGTGTATGAGCGTGCGTCGGAACCAAAAACACTGGATTATGTAGAAGGCAATCATTTTTCACCTTACATGGAATCCAGAAATGAAATGGTAGACAAATGCTTGGTGTTTTTCAAAAAGCACTTGTTGTAAGATCTGCTAATGAAATTGAGCTAATTGCTGTTCCAGCATCGCCAACAATTCTGCAAATGAAATTTTTAAACCATTGGCGCTGATGCTTATTGGTGTTCCGTACTGCCGGTAATTCATGGCCATCAATTTCCGTTTCCAGCTACTGCTTTGCCTATCGATGTAATCCTGAGGGTTTTTGACCAACACGAGGATCAATCGCTGGCGCTGAATTTGCAGTACCTGAATGGCTTCAATGTCTTGCCATAAAATTTGCCCGGCGGAAAGCCCTCCAGAGTTATCTATCAAACCCTGCTCGTCGATGATTAATCCAGGGCGTGAATCGAAAAGTTTGCGGATCACCAAAATGGCAATGCCACCAAAAAAAAGAATCGCCACAAGGCCTAAAACCATGAGCAAAGTAAATTCCAGCGAGGAACCTGTTCTGCTCGGTGGTGCCAGGACAAACCAAAAGCCAATGGCGACAAAGGCGAACGCGCCAAGGGTGGAGAGTATTAGTTTGCCTTTGGAGAGGGGGACGGTGATGGGTAGGTTGGTGGTCATGTCGAGCTAAGGATTGTTTGGGTGAAGATAATTTAATGTTTCAATTAGTGGTTCGACTGATGGCAAAAACAACAACCGAATTCGGTAACAATTGAATGAATTTTTCTTTTGGTTTTATTGTCTCTAAGGTTTCGCCGTTGCGTTTCATTCCGTTGATAAGGGTACGAAAGTTGCTTAAAATCAGGACCTTCTCAATTTTTAAGATCAGATATTCTGTTTCTTTTTCGGCTTTGTAGAAATATTTCACTCCATCAATTACGGCATCAGATGCACCGTCCAGTAGCCCAACTTGAAAAGTATCCTTGGAAAGCTTTATGATTAATTCGTTCCCATAGTTGTAGGTATTGTATTCGATGCTGGTTTTGCCGCTGGTGGTTGAAGCTCGATATCTTTTGGTGCTCACATCGTAAATTTCTTCAACCTCAGCTTCGATGTTTAAACGGGCTTTGCTGCCCTGGAAATCCAAAATCACTTCCTGCAATTCTGTATTTCTAATGAACAAAACGCCATTAGCCGTTCCAATAAAGTTACCAGTTTTTACCTTGCTGAAGACGCTGTTGAATGCTTTGTTGTTGATTATAGTTTGATCCCGTTGAGCCATGAGGGGGAGGCTCAGCAGGAAGAGGATTGGGAGGAGTGAATACCGCATTTAGTTCGAGTTTGTTTTGTTAAAATACTTAATGCTTTGGGCTAAAGGGCTGAAATTTAATAAACCAGAATCTGAACTAACACCAACACAAATCGCAACCCCATCCGCAAATAAAAATACCGCTTCCCCTGATCCTTAAAATTAACAACAGTCAATACGATGAGCGTCAACCCGATTGGAATTGAAAAATACAAAGCTAATAAAGCCATCTCTC
>JAAFHQ010000271.1 GCA_013298445.1 Chitinophagales bacterium
GAAAGCGCAACAACAATATCGAGGTAACCATCTTGATCAAGATCGGTTATGCAATTGCGAATGATGCCAAAATTGCCAAGTGGAATTTCTAATTTGTCAGAAAAAACACCTCCACCTTGGTTTTTATGCCAGTAAATTCTATTGTTTGAGTAAAAGAAATACACAATGTCCTTCAATCCGTCATTATCCAAGTCTGCGGTGGAAACCAATGCAGCCATCCCATCTACCTGAGAAGTTAAGACTTGTTTTGAAAATTTCCCCATGCCCTCATTTTTATACCAATTGATGGAGCTGTCACGAAAATGCGTTAAAAGAATGTCCGAGTCTCCATCCTGATCGAGATCAGCAGCATGCAGATTGATCACTAACCTTTCATCGCTTGCAATGGTAAGTTTATCAGAAAATTGGCTACCAGATTCATTTTTATACCAAAAAAGCTGCTCTTCTCCATCGGTTGAAGCAATAATGTCAAGATAGCCATCTCCATTTAAGTCGGTAAGCTCTATTTGCATGCGGCCTCGGGTAAAGGTTTTTATTACATTTCCTTTTGTAAATTCAGCTTTCCCATTGTTATAAAAACATTGAATAGTATTGCCATCTCCTGATGCGATGACAATATCAGAAGTACCATCCCGATTAATGTCTACTGTTTTTATGGCATTTGGGTGAATTTTTTCAGTTGCGATGATTATTTGCGATGAAAAGCGTTCGGCTCCCAGGTTTTTGTACCAAGCAAGTTTATCGTCTCCTAAGGAATAGGATAAAATATCCTGTTTCCCATCTTTATCAAAATCAGCCGCTAGAACATGGTTGGCCCAGACTGTGGATGATGAAGAAATCGTCTCCGGTGATAGTTGGCTGGTTTTTCCATTTCTAAGTACCACAACCTCACCAGTTGAGGAACTGAATACAACATCAATGTCCTGGTCCTGGTCTAAGTCCCCACATTGAACCAAAACCAAGCCTCTTGATTTAACTAATTGTATTGGTTGAGCAAATTGGCCAACTCCAGTTCCATACAAACAAGACAGCCCAAGGTTATCAATAGAGAAAGTAATAATATCTGGCAGCTTGTCATGATTAAGGTCTGCAACCTTAATTGCCCTACAATCATCTAAATAGGTAAACATGATGGGTTTTGAGAAAGTACTATCACCCTCATTTTTAATCCATGAAATGTGATCTTGAGTTCCAAATAAAACATCCAAATCATTATCCCCATCCAAGTCCGCAGAAAGTATTGAGAGTGGTTTGTCGGTCTGAACCAACAATTGTGGCTTTGTTGAAAACACTCCATGCCCCCTGTTCCTGAAGCACACGATTTTTCCATCAAACTTGGATGTAACCAATACATCAACATCATTGTCTTTATCTAAATCAACAACATGTAGATATCCTGGGCCATTAATCAAATTGGAGATCAGGATTGCTTCACTAAATCCTCCCTTGCCTTCATTTCTGAACCAAAAGATAGAGCTGTCTTCGATTGAAGTTGCCAGAATGTCCAGATCCTTGTCATTATCCAGGTCCGCAACAGCTATTGAAATTACCCATTTTACCGCAGTTGAAACAACTACGGATTGAACAAAACGCCCGGCATCATTTTTAAAGCAGACAATTTTATTTTGCAATCTAGATGCAGCAATGATGTCAATGTCCTTATCTCCATCGATATCCGCTGTAAGCATGGCCGACACGGTTCCAAATTGAGCAATGAGTTCTTGTTTGGGATATTTACCTGTCCCATCATTTTTATACCAGGCAATTTTATCATCGTTGATTGAAGCAGTGATGACATCTAGGTAGCTATCTCCATTTAAGTCATCAAGGGAAAGGCCCGTAGCTGAGCATACCTCGCAATGCGTGATTACCTTCTCGCTAAATTGGCCCGATGCTTTTAACAAGCACAATTCAAAGAATACAACGAGCAAAAACTTCAGTTTAGTTGTCATACATTTAGCTTCTTGACACTACCATTATAAGATTGGGGCAAAAGTAACTCGTTTTTCATTAACATTTCAAATACGCATTATCTGATAAAATAAACCGAGGCTTTTTCTCCCCAAAAATTCCCCACCCTCCATTTCCCAAAAATCCCCTAAATTTACCCCAACACCTGTTTCCTGTACTCAACCTTGCGCACATGACCGCCCAAACCTGGAGTCGTTACATCATCATTGGCCTGACCACGGTAGTCGTTGGGGTAATTGTTTATTATTTCAGCACCATCATTTCTTATGTCGTTTCGGCCTGGGTGCTTTCCCTGGTGGGGCAACCGATTTACAAGTGGTTCATCACCCGCCGGATTGGCAGATTTAGACCGGGGCCGAGTGCAGCGTCGATCCTGACCCTGCTCACTTTCTTTCTGTTTTTTGGCGCTTTGGTCGCCATTTTTATCCCCTCCATTCTCAAACAAGCCAGCAATCTGGCCAGCGTAGATTACAAGTCGATTGCCACCGCACTGGAGGAACCCTATCACAATGTGGGGCTCTGGCTGGGAGAGTACGGCATCAAATTGCCTGAAAACACCTTGGAAGAACTGGTTAAAAAAAGTTTAGCCGGCTGGTTTGACCCAAGCAAACTGGGCACCATTGTCGCTTCGGTAATTGGGGCAATCGGTAGCATCATTGTCAATGTGGCCTCGGTGGTGTTCATCACCTTTTTCTTTTTGCAAGAGCGCAAATTGTTCATCAATTTCATCCTGGCCCTGGTGCCTGAAAAACATGAAGGGCCTGCCCGCGAAACGATCAAGGATACCATTGCCTTGCTCACCCGTTATTTTAGTGGCTTAATCATTCAGCTGCTCATTTTTTGGTTTTTGCTTTGGCTGGGCTTGTTTATGTTCGGCATTAAAAACGCCTTGCTCATTGCCTTGTTTGGGGCTTTGATGAACGTTATTCCTTACATCGGCCCCATCATTGGTGCGGCATTTGGGGTTTTTATCACGATCTCTTCCAATCTGGGCGTAGACTTCTACCATGTACTTGGACCAATGCTCATCAAAGTATTCGTGGTCTTCCAGGTCGTACAAATTCTCGACAGTAATTTTATTCAACCCTATATCTTCTCCAAAAGTGTGCTGGCACACCCTCTGGAAATTTTCATCATGATCTTGATTGGCGCCCAGGTGGGTGGCATTTTGGGCATCGTTCTGGCCATTCCTGCTTACACCATCATTCGGGTGATCGCGAAGGAGTTTTTAAACCAATTCAAGATTGTGCGGCAATTGACGGGAAGGATGGAGGAGGAAGGATTTTAAATGGGTTGAGGAGTTGAGAAGTTGAGGAGTTGAGGCTACCGCGAGCAATTTTGACAATGTCCTTGTCTAAGTCGCTCGCGGTAGCCTCAACCTTCTCAACCTCCCTCAACCTTCCTCAACCTTTCTCAACTACAAAAGATGCTTTTTTCACTACACAACAAAAAGGCTGCCATCACCGGAGCTGGCAGCGGGATCGGGCTAGCGATTGCCCAGGTATTTGCCCAGCAGGGCGCAGAGGTGTACATCCTGGACTTGAATGAAGCAACCGCACAAGCAGCAGTACAAAGTATTCTGGATCAAGGTGGAAAGGCCAGCGCTTATGCCTGCGATGTCAGCAATCAGCCGCAAGTCAAAGCAGTTTTTCAAGAAATTGGAGCCCTGGACATCCTGGTCAACAATGCCGGGATTGCCCACATTGGCAACGCTGAAAACACCAGTGAAGCCGATTTTGACCGCGTGATGAACATCAATGTAAAGGGGGTGTACAACTGCCTGCATGCGGCCATTCCCCTGATGAAAGCCAAAGGCGGCGGGGTGATTCTCAACATGGCGTCCATTGCGGCCACCATTGGCATCCCCGACCGATTGGCTTACTCTACGGCCAAAGGTGCAGTACTCAGCATGACCCTGGCTACCGCCAGAGATTACCTCAAGCAAAACATTCGCTGCAACTGCATCTCGCCCGCCCGGGTGCATACGCCCTTTGTCGATGGTTTTTTGAGCAAAAATTACCCCGGCCAGGAAGCTGAAATGTTCGATAAATTGGCCAAAACTCAACCCATCGGGCGCATGGCGAAGCCAAGCGAGGTGGCCTATTTGGCACTATACCTTTGCTCGGAAGAGGCAGGTTTCATTACAGGTTGTGATTACCCACTCGATGGGGGTTTCACCCGCCTGAACAACTAAGGGTCAGCCCCCATTTTTATCGTCAAACCCAAAGCAGCCACCCCATGACTTTAGTCGTGGGAAGCCATTATAAACAGATTCAACCCCATGGCTTCAGCCGTGGGAAGCCACCCCACGAATAAATTCGTGGGAGGCTATGAAAAACCGCACCACCCCACGAATTTATTCGTGGGATGGTGGCCTATAACAAAAAACATGAAGTTAATCCGCTTCGGCGCCCCTGAATCCGAAAAACCAGGCGTCCAACTCCCCGATGGTCGACGCATCGACGTATCCGCATTCACCGCAGACTTTGACGAGCGCTTTTTTGCCAGCGGCAAAATCGCTGAACTAGCTGCCTGGGTAGCTGCCAATGCAGCCAGCTGTCCCAGCGTTCCTCACACTGAACGCCTCGGGCCCTGTGTAGGCCGCCCTTCCAAACTCATTTGCATTGGCTTAAACTACGCCAAACACGCCGCTGAATCCGGCATGGCTGTGCCCACTGAACCAGTGGTGTTTTTCAAAGCTAGCTCCGCCATTTGTGGGCCGTATGACAATGTGATCATCCCCAAAAACTCCCAAAAAACCGATTGGGAAGTAGAATTGGCGGTGGTAATTGGCAAAAAAGCCAGCTATGTAGAAGAGGCCGATGCGATGGATCATATAGCAGGGTATGTGTTGCACAATGACTACTCAGAGCGGGAATTCCAATTGGAGCGCTCAGGCCAATGGGTCAAGGGAAAAAGCGCGGATACCTTTGCACCATTGGGGCCGTATCTGGTCACTCCAGATGAATTGGGCGATCCCCATAACTTGCGGCTCTGGTTGTCGGTCAATGGTGAAATGTTGCAGGATTCGAACACCGACGACCTGGTTTTCAAAATTCCATTTTTGATCCACTACCTGAGTCAGTTCATGACTTTATTGCCTGGAGATGTTGTTTCTACGGGGACGCCGTTTGGAGTAGGTCTGGGCTTTAAGCCACCCCGATACCTAAAAGCAGGGGATGTGGTAGAGTTGGGGATTGATGGATTGGGTACACAGAAGCAGGTGGCAGAGAACTGGAAGAAATAGCTGAGGTGAAGATAAGATCCGGTCTTTGTTGGGGTCTGAACCTTTTGAAAAGGCATGCACAGATTTTACTACAAGTCAAATTGGCATGTTCAGACCTCACACCCAATTTTGCCTCAATCCACGCTCACTCTGGCAATTCCAGCTTTGGCTGCCTGATGTAAACTGGTTTTATAATCACTTGGCTTCATCCCCAAACACAAATCGAAGAATTGCTTGGCCTGCGCGTAGTTTTTCCTTGCTTCACAGATCAAACCCGCCTGCAGCGCGGCATTGCAGGCATAATAATAGGTAGATTCACGGCCATTCGTGATGGTTTGACGATATAGGCCCAAGGCGTCATCCCAACGTTCCATTCCGTGCAATACCCTACCCAGGCGATAGGTATATTCCAACTGGGTGGCTTGAGTAGGCCAGCGGTAATTTTCTTTTTCTTTTAATAGTTCAAGCGCTTTTTGGTAATAAGCCCCATCAAAGAGCAGGCGTGCCTTGACCAGAGTCGGCTCAGGAGTGGTATTGTTCTGTGCTTCTTCCTGAGCGTTTTTATCTGAGCCAAAATCGGCCACGCCCCTTTGGGTACACATTTGCAGGTAGCGCTTGTAACCAGCAGTATTGCCTTTGATCAATTCTGACCAGGCCAGTTTTTGATAGGCTTCTTTGATGTTGTTGCGCCCCCGAAAACGGTTGAGGAAGTTCAAAAAATGAGGGGCAGCATCACTGTCGAGGCGGCGCAGTTTGGCCAAGCCCAATTGGAATTCCAGGGCCGGAAAATCCAGGGCACCCGCCGTTTTGTGGTATTGACTCAACATTTCAATCGCCTCATTGTTATGGCCACTGCGCAATGCCACACTGGATTTGAGAAAACAGTGTAGCGGGTTTTTAGCTACGTCCAGATTCTGATTTTGCAATATTTTCCAGGCTTCTTCAGCATCGTTTTCCAGGTGTAAAACCATAAAGGCGTAGTAGACCACGGTTTCATCGGCGAACATGAACTCGTTTTGCCGGGAATAACGCATCACTTTTTCCAATTCAGCTTTGCCCTGAGCAATTGAACCCTGCATCCCCCCCAGCAATTTTACGCCCCATTGGTAGTTGTCGGGAATGGTGCCAACCAGCGCGTGTAAGAGCCCCAGGTCTTTGTAGTTGGGCATAAACTGCGGGAACTTCTCCTGGTTTTTTTTCAACAAACGAAAGGCTTTGCCAGCATTGGAAAAGGCCCCCAGGAAATCTCCAAATTTGAGTTTGACCAAAGACCATTGCAAAAAAATATCCCCTTGAGCATAGAGGTAATAAGGTGATTTGGGGTCACCTGCTTTGATTTTATCCAGGCGGATGTCGAGGTGTTTTTTGAGGCGGTTGTATTCTTCCACATCCTCACTGATGTAGAGGCGAAAAAAATCGAGGTAATTTTCAATGTGGTAAACGGCGAGGTTTTGGGGCGCCTGAGCCTTGAGTTTGGTTAAAATTGCCGCAGCTTCATCCAAGCGTAGGGCTACCGCTTTTTGGTAAGCTTGTTTGATGGAACTGTTGTAGCTGAAATACTCCTCAGCCTTGGCAGGAACGCCCCACCAAAAGAACAGCAATAGGGTAAGTGCACCAGGAACGAAGTAATGTATACTTTTAGCTGGCTCTTTTTTAGTCAGGCATCGTTGCTCCTCGGTCACGTAGCTTTGGCTATGCTCCCTCGTCGCGCCTTGCCTGACTAAAAAATAGCTCACCTCTAAGTATACATTACTTCGTTCCTGGTGCACTAGCAATGTAGTTTTCTCGCGTAAAGTATTGTTCATGTGGATTATAATTAGGGCAAAGATACATGAAAAAGGAGAAAAAAGCTTGTTTAAATGAATCCGGGGATTGCGCTTTTTCATTTACTTTCGCCCCATGAAAAAGCCAATCAGCATCGAAGTTGCGCAAAACGACAATAGCTCGCGGGCAAAACGTTACAAGGAATTCAACACCTTGCTCAACAAGATCAACCAACTCAAACTACAATTGGAAACCCTGCAGGCTCAGGTGAGTTCGGGTTTGGCTTTTTACCATCAGGAAATCCTACCCCTCTACCTCAAGCAGCAAAACTTGCTGATGGAGGAGGTACAAGCCTTGCATCGGGCCTATTCTCATCCAATTTTTGGGCGAAACGACCGAAAAAAAATTGCCGATTTAATCCTCTCGCATTGTCATAGTCTTTTCCAGGACACGGACAGAGATTTCTCCGTCTTGACTGACATCTACAATTTTTACGCCGACCAAACGCGCGAGGAACTGGAAGCAGAAAAAAAGCTGCTCGACCAGGAACGAGCCGAAGCAATGCTGCGTTCTTTTGGTCTGGACGTAGAACTGGAGGATGAAGATGACCTGGAAACAATCCTGAGCAAAGCCCGGGAAGCCGCTGAACGAAAACAAGAGGAAGCCCGTGAACATGC
>JAAFHQ010000274.1 GCA_013298445.1 Chitinophagales bacterium
ATTTTTCATCAAAAAAATCGGATCCCACAAGATGGCCAAACTGTTGTACGCCGGAATAAGGTCGAGCACCCCCGGCAAATCCATCGCCGTCAAACGTTGCCAACAGCCCTGAACCTGCTGGTGAACCACCGGATCTAGCTCCCCACCCCAGTCGAGCAAAAGCCCCTGATCGCCCAGTGGACTGATTTTTGGCTGCATTTCAGAACGGTAAACCTCCATTTTACAAAGATAATTGGTTCCTATCCTAAAAAAAAATCCCGATTCCTTTACTCCTACGCCACAAGATGGTATTTTTGCAGCCGTTTATCGAACAACATAAAAGGTCAACTAACTAAACAGGATATGGGTCGCGCGTTTGAATTTAGAAAAGGGCGTAAACTTAAGCGCTGGGCCAGTATGGCCAAAAACTTTACCAAAATAAACCGGGATGTAACCATCGCGGTGAAAGAAGCTGGTCCTGACCCGGAGACCAACTCCAAACTGCGGATTGCCATCCAAAACGCCAAAGCCCTGAATGTGCCCAAAGACAACGTCGATCGCGCCATTCAGAAAGCCATGGGCAAGGACTCTGCCGACTATAAGGAAATTGTATACGAGGGCTACGGGCCCCACAAGGTCGCCTTCGTAGTGGAAACCGCTACCGACAACCCCACCCGCACCGTTGCCAACGTGCGCAGCTACTTCTCCAAGTACGGCGGCGCATTGGCCAGCTCGGGTACCTTCGATTTCATCTTCTCCCACGATAGCGTATTCAAAATCAAAGCCGAAGGCATCGATATCGAAGAGCTGGAACTGGACCTGATCGACCACGGCCTGGAGGAACTATTTCCCGAAGACGATTGTATTGTGATCTACGCAGGTTTCAAAAACTTCGGCGCCATGCAAAAAGCCCTCGAAGAACGGGGCGTGGAACTGGTCAGCGCCGAGTTTGAACGCAACCCCAACGTCACCAAAGAACTGACCGAGGAGCAAAAAGCCGACGTGGAAAAACTGATCGATAAAATGGACGAAGACGAGGATATCCTCAATTATTTCCACAATATGGTGTGATGGCACTTGCCCGATGTGGCAAGTTTAGCTATATTTACAGCCTAGTTTTAGGTCCCTTAGCTCAGTGGTTAGAGCGTCTGACTCATAATCAGGGGGTCGTAGGTTCAAATCCTACAGGGACCACTTTTTTGGTGAAAAAGCTCGATGTAAGTCGGGCTTTTTCTGTTTTAGCCTAAACTATTTGCACCTCGACCCCCTCGAAAAAACATTTGCAACCTTTCACAATCATATTTATTTTTACACCAACAGTACCCGTTTTGCTTACCGTAAGATCTGCTTGCGGGTCATTCTCCTTAAACATTCTCGGAATAACGACAATACACCCTCCATGCCTCTCGACGAAGCTCACTTGGAGGGTTTTCTCTTTTGTACGCTGTGGGTAAACAAGTGTATGCTAAAGAAGTATTTGCTGGCTTAGGGGCTGGACGTGGCGATGGTGGCAGCGCATGAATTTTTTAGGTAGATTTTGAAATATAATTAAAAAACATTATTTTGTGACGGTCCTTTTTAAATGTATGAGTAGAAGTACATGGCAGTAAAGCAACATGGCAGGAATCCAATCATTCTCTACAAAAAAAAATAAAATGGAGCAGGAGTTTAACTTTAAAATTAACAAAAAACGACTAGTGCTCATATTAGGAGTATTTACTTTATTCTTTGGAGTGGCTAGTTATAGATTTCATATAAATAAAGGTATTTATGATATGTTAATGTCTGTAAACGATGAAATTTTAGGCTCAACATTTGTCGCATTTTTATTATCAATGATTTTTTTATATTTGAAAACAGAAGAGGATAAACAGCAAATAAAAATACTAGAAACTGTGAGTATTGATAAAGAATTATCCATTTCTAGGGAAACAACCCAGTCATGGAATTTTTCTGGTGGAGCGGGCAGCGAGACACGAGGTGTAACACTTCCAGTTCTCAGCGAAATGGCAAAAAAGAAATCGATAATTACTATAAAAATACAAATTATAGACCCTACTGATATATCAGCATGTAAAAATTATTGCGAATACAGAGCTAAGAGGCATGGGCAAGCAGATTGGACCCCAAGAAAATTACAATTGAAACTATATTCGACGATTTTATCTTGCATGTATTGGGCTAAAAATAGTCCTTTGCATATAGATATCTATTTGAAAAATACATTTTCAACATTTAGGTATGACATTTCTGATGATAGGATAATAATCACAAAAGAAGACCCAAATTCCCATGCTTTCTTAGTTGAAAAAAACAACCCGTTTTTCCATAGTATTGTTGAAGAATTCCATCGAACTTCTGAAAATTCACGAAAATTAAACTTTGACAAAATTGAAAACTCTATTACCGCACTATTCGTCGAAGGCTCAGCAATAAACCCAGATTTGTTGCAAAATATATTCCTATCGTTAGGAATAATTGAAGAGTTTACTTTTCATGAATGTCAAGAAATTGTGCTACATGCAAAGCCTAATTTCAAAAAATCTAAAGTTAGGGTATGAAATTTAACGAATTGCACGATTTGCTAGAAAAAAATTCTAGCCCAGAATTGCTCCCCCCCCCCATGGAGGTTAATAAGGAATTGCTTGAAATATTGTATAAACAATTCAATTTGAATGAATTTTTACTTTCACTTGAAAAGGATAGCAATATTTTAAAATTAATTGCTAGTTCATCTTACACTCATGAAATAGGGTTTGATAAAATCGTTATTCACCCATATTTAAATACTAATTTTCAATTGAGGCTAAATGTTTGGTGGGCGGATAAATACAGAAATGCCAGCTTTGAAAATATTCATACACATCGCTGGGATTATGCAACTGTATTATTAATCGGCGAATATGAGTACAAGAACTATAAAATTTCCGATTCAGAAGGTGTAGAAAAATATTGGTATAATTACTTTCCAAGGCATGAAGAAGCGTTCAATATGAAACTTATTGGGAGAAGAAAATTAAGTATAGAATCTAATGAAATTCTTAAGAAGGGAAATATTATGTCTTTAGATTCATTCACTCCGCATAAAATCACCCCTAAAGAAGGAATAAATACTATTTCATTTTTCTTAAATCAAAAGCCAATTAAGGAATATACTGATGTTTATTCGGATGTGAAATTAACAAAACACGGAACCAGCATTCAGTCGCCAAATCTTTCTGAACATAAACTCATTGAATTACTTCATAAGGTTTCGCAAAATATCTCGTAGCCAAAATGTACTCAACTCCAACCGCCTCCAATGCAAATGCATACAGCGGTATACGGGAGTACCGCCGATAAATTTTTACATGTCCAATAAGCCGCCACCTTTTCATCACTCATAAAATCTTCACTCCAAAACCTATTCCCTTTTCATCAAAAAAATGGATCCAAATGCCGATGAATCCGCTTTAACACTTCCCGGCTCCGGCCCACTACAAAATTGCTATTGGTGCCATATCCATCGCCAAACCCGGCAACGGACAGCCTCAGGTGTCCTCGATCTTTACTCCTGGAAATACCCGAATCAAGCTAAAACCCGGCAAAGCGAAGCCATAAACCTGGCCATTGAAGGGATACCACTCAATTTTTTCGCCAAACTGGGAGCTTGGAAAAATCTGGACTTTTTGCGGCGGTATTTGTTGGCGAAGGTGATGGATGTGGCGAGGATTTCGAGGGGATATCGGTTTTTTGAGTAAGAAATGACTTTAACGAGTAGGCTGCTTCTGGCGGCCTACTCTGTTTAAAATTAATGCTGAGCTTTTTGGCGCTTCAATTATTCATACGTATTCCTATTTGCACATCCCAACCTTTTTCCTCATATTTACCCAATACAATTCACCACCATGCCCCAAACACGGCCAGTCATCCTCACCGCATTTGCCAATTCCCATGATGAAGGGTATTTGGCCTATTTGGAAAAGGAGCGCGACCGCATTCAAGAGACCTTCGAAATCCTCTCCTACATTCAACACGTCGACCTCCCGAATGCAAAAACCCAGCAACTGGTCGACAAACTCACTACCTTTAAATCAGAACTACTCATTCTGCACTTTGGTGGCCACGCCGATGGCAGTCAACTTCAGTTTAGTGACACTGGTGGCCAAGCCATAGGACTAGCGGAAAACCTTTCCCTCCACCCTCAACTCAAGTTGCTCTTTTTAAATGGCTGCAACACCCAGGCGCAAGTGCTCAAGTATCAAGCCGTAGGAATCCCGGTCATCATTGCTACAACATGTCCGGTGGCTGATGGCCAGGCCATGCGCTTTGCTATGCATTTTTATCAGGCCCTGGCTAATGACCATACCATCCAGGAGTCCTTTACCCGGGCCAAGGGCGCTGCAAAGTTGCAAAGAGAGGAATACCATCAAGAGGAAATCATCTTTCATCGTGGCCTCCGTCTGCGTGAGGAGCAGGTTATTGAAATGCCTTGGCGACTCTATGCACATACTGAAGCCAATCTGAATTGGAAATTGGCCGATATGCAGGAGGAATTACCTGTGACAGCCAACTATCTGGACCAACAACAAATCCAAGGATATCAGAACAATGTACTTAAGAATATTCAAAATTCGCAGGTTTCTATCAACAATTATTATGGCCTTTCACCTGCACCATCCCCAATAATGCCCCAGGATGAATTCGCGATGATGCTCTCCAAATTGAGCTATCAGCAAAGCCCTCCCCCTGAGTTTTATCTGGTCAACTGTGATCGTACTTTACAGCTGTTAGAGATGCAAGACCATCGGGAAAAAGCGCCTCGACACCAGTTTTACTTCATCCTTTCTTGCCCAAGCCAGCATCCACATAGCCTGGTGCAGCGTTTTATTTTTGATATTCGAGATCATTTTGATAAAGCTGCGGAACAACAAATTCATTACCGCCGAACTCAAGATTTCGAAGGTGCTCGTCGCATCGATGTGCAGCATCTCGAAGCTGGCCGAAAACTGGATTGGCTTCAAAAGGATTGGTTGTCACAATGGAAAAATCCTGATCAACTTGACTTTGGAAGCTTCATTGAAAATCAATTGCCCCAACTCAATTACCAATATTTGGCTACTGCGTATGAGTTCTATTCCCGGGACTGGCCTTTGCAACGCCTAAAACCTTTGCTCTCTGAGTGGATGCAAGCTTTCTCTTCAGCATATTCTTCCGGGCCACAATGCCTTTTTTTCTTTATAATCAACATCCGATCGATTCATTGCATCGATCCGCTGTCGGTAAAAGAATTGGAGTTGGCGCAATTTATCCGTGATCTTGCTACCTCAAATGCGGAGCAAGTCCTTCTCATCGATAGTTTACCTCAGGTCGAAGTTGAGGATGTTCAAACCTGGCTGGATAAAATGTTCCGAGAAGGGGAGCGCCGCACGCTACTCAATATGTGGTGGAAGCAAAAAGGATCAAATGTGAATTTTAAGCCTTCTGACTTACTGGATATGGATGAAGTATTCACTTTTATGAAAGAACTTTGGAATCATGGCCGCCATACTACAAAACCCAACTAAATCATGAACTGGTACGCTGACAATAAACCAGGCACACCGTTGCCGACCTTGCTACCGAATCCAAAATTAAACGATCCAGCTTTGTATCTCCCTGGCCCTGGCTTGCGTGCTGCGGTAGATGTAGCATTGGCTCTAGGGCAACCCTTGCTGCTCACGGGGGAGCCTGGTACTGGCAAATCACAACTGGCAGATCACATTGCCTGGTATTTTGAGCTTGAGGATAAGCCTGCAGTAGTACCCGTCCAAACTACTAGCGTAGCCAAAGACCTCTATTATCGCTACGATGCCCTCGGTCATTTTCAGCACAATCAACACAGTGGTACAGCTCTTGATCCTGATGAGTTAGAGAAACAGTTTATCAATTTTCAAGGCCTTGGTAAGGCCATTCGGGAAAAAAAGAGAATGGTGGTTTTAATCGATGAGATCGACAAAGCGCCACGCGACCTTCCGAATGACATTCTTACCGCGCTGGATCGACTGGCTTTTGATGTGCCAGAGGTGAAAAAGTCCTACGAGACCAAACCCGAGTTGGCGCCCATCGTGATCATTACCTCCAACTCAGAAAAAAACCTGCCTGATCCTTTCTTGCGTCGGGTCGTATATTACCATATCCCCACCCCTAAAAAAGAAGAGCTTTTGGCGATTCTGGCGAAAAAAATGACCAACATTGCTGAACCCAATCAAAAGCTGCTGGTCGAACATTTTGATCAACTTCGGGGGGAACAGTCTCGTCTTCGGAAAAAGCCTTCTACCGCGGAGCTACTCCTGTGGGCTGATTTGTTGGTGAAAATGAAATTTGATCCACGTGGACTAGAAAAGAGCGAAAAGCTTTCTTCAGAACTGAAGGACAAGCTAAAACAGAGTTACACCGTACTGGCAAAAACCCAGGAAGATTTGGAGGCACTCTATCAGCAACTTGAATTGTGATCGCCATGCTGGATCGTGTACAAATCTACTCCATTCTGGCACAGGTTTTATCTCGATTGGCCGATCAGGGTACTTCCCTTTCGGTCGACCAGCATTTATGTTTAGCTACGCTTTTAGATCAATTGCGCTCTCCACTTTCCCGCGAACAGTTGAGCCTACTCCTTACACCAATTTTAGCCAACACCCCTGAGGCTCAAACAAATCTACATCGCTGGTTTGCTGAGGCAATTTTGTTGGTACCTACCAAGGAAAAGAACTCAATTGTAACTTCTCCTCCACTACCAAAGGACGCTTTACCACCTGTGCTGGAAACAATGGATCCGCTAGGTAAGGATGAGGCTCCATTGCCCTCCGAAACCTACATTGCCGAACTACAAACCTTTGACAAACCACCTTATGTCTGGACGGTGGAATTGGGGGCCGAACGAGAATTTGCCACTACTGCCGATTTCCGCCAGTTGGTCAATCGTATGCACGATCGCCAACTCTTGGAAGCACATGAACTCGACATTGCTACCACCATCAATACCTTAGTCAAGCAGCCTGGACAAGTGGCTTTGCACTACCGCCAACTCTCTCAAGAGCCTTCTTATTTATTGCTGATCGATCAGCGTGCTCAAAATGACCATCGTGCCAAAATCTTCGATTTACTCTATGCTTATCTACAATTCAACGAGGTACAGGTGAGTCGTTTTTATTTTCACGCCGACCCCAAATTGTGTTTCAACGATGATTACCCCTTGGGGATTCCAGTTGCTCAACTCTATCCCCAAAACCGGAGTGCACGGTTACTGATCTTGACGTATGGCTACGAGTTGTTCAGTTCTTCTACCAATGCCTGGTCGCCCTGGACCAAAGTCTTTTTGCAGTGGAAAGACCGAGCCATTCTCAGCCCTCTTCCTACTAGTAGTTGGGGTGCCATGGAACAGAGACTGGCCGAACGATTCATCCTCCTCCCCGCTACGCCGTTGGGCCTGGCCGCAGCCATCGAAGAATTTCAAGCGGAAGAGACCCAGCATTGGGAAGATTACCTGGCTCTGATTACCGACGCCCCAACTGAGCCCATCTATTACCAAGGTGACCTCATCTCTACCTTGGAGCAATATTATCCTGACTCCACTA
>JAAFHQ010000272.1 GCA_013298445.1 Chitinophagales bacterium
GATTTACCCGCGCCATTGGGGCCAATATAGCCAATTACTTGACCTGCCTGGATGTGGAGATTGATATCGTGGAGCACCTGTTTTTTGCCAAAAAAATTGCTCAGGTTGTCAATTTGAATGATGGGTTCCATTTTCTTTTCTTGTAGGATCAAAGCTAAAAAAAGCAAAGGGTAAACAGAAGTATTTTGTTGAAAATGATTTTTGTAAAAATGTAAGTGATAAGAAAGGGAAAGTAAGCGGGAATGTAAGTATGCAAGGCCCATTTTTGCAGTGAGTTCAGATTAAAACAATAACCCCCAACCTGCTGGTAAACCACCTGAACTCCAAACAGCAGGTAGGATAAAACTTAACACCATGTCACTTACAATCGAAAATGCAATTGGTTTTTTGTCCAGTTCTGTTTCTGGAGATGTTCAGTACTTCGAATTGCCTACGGGAGTTTATCCCGATCCTGTAATTACTGGCCCTAACCCTGCTAGTATCCAGGTGGACCAAAAATGGCAAGTGAAATTCAAATTTACAGCAAGTGGAATCTTTTTTAAGTTTTTTGGCGCTGCTGTGAAATGGGATTGTGATATTCTGATGGAGCAATTTGGGCCAGACGATAACCCTGCCACCCTGCCTTCAATCACCATTCCCGGTGTAAACGCTTTGTCCAACGCGTTTTCTGGAACCATCAATTTGAATGCAGGAGATGTACCTGAAGGCGTTTATCGCTTGGTGGCTCGTCTTTGTATGCGACCTAACAGCTCCAGCACTATTTTGGCTACCGGATTTGTTGACCTTGGAATGGTACAGTTCTATAAAGGTTAATTGATTCTGGTGCTTGAAAACATGGTACTTCACATAGTGATAGATACCATGTTTTCTTTTTTTTGTACGACTAAACCTTAAAGTTATGGCTACTACAAAACGAAAAAAAAGCAGCCCTCGCCCTTCTTTTCCAGCGATTGCTTTGCCTGATGCAGTCCAGGTTGTTTCCCCCAATTTTTTGGTGCCTACCGCTGATCCTTTGGATGACGAGCCCAAAGTATCTTTTACACTTGAGTTTTATCCTGTTGATGAAAAGGAAAGTTCTTTCATTGGGCGATTGAAAAAAATTGGCTCAGAGGAACAAGCAACCTTGATAGATGATTTAGACAGTGAGATTTTGCTCGATTTTATCCGCCGTAATCTGCCTAAAACCTGGCGTAAACAACACTCTAACAAAGCGATAGCAGAGGTTGAAACAGAAATTGAACCATTACCACCATCTACGCTTCCCTCCCAGGACCAAATTAAGGAGCCTGCCTTTGTGACGGAGCCACCCATCAAAGAATTGTCGACCGGGAAATTGGAAATATTGCAAAATGGCCTAAAAAGCAAGGTTTTTGAGTCGTCTCATGCCATCTATCTACGTTTTGCCGCTGATTCGGTACCTCAATGGGCCGAGTACAACGTCCATTTTAAGTCACTCGAAACGAATGCGTATAATCATAACATCCGACGTAAGCAAATATTGAACGGCCAACTTGAGGTAGTCTTGTCGGAAAATCAACTAAAACCAGGTATCTATGATTTAAAATTTAGCGCTGTTGCCGCTGGGGATAATCATGTAAAGGGAGTAGCAAAATTTACGGCAAACCAACTGATTCAAGTAATTTGAAATAGCTAAGATAGTGAATGACTGGCTTCCAGAATCAGAGGGTTGATGTACATCCCCTGGTGTTTAACTTGGGAATCTCCAGGGTTTTCAACTACCATTTCACCCGTTTCCTGATGCATTTTGCGCCGGTAATTCTGGCACTGTGGACAAGTAAATACAATCCATGGGGCTTCAACCGACACTTCGCAGGTATGTGCATCTTCCTTTGCTGAAAATTCAATGTTGAGCATGTTTGATTCGTTTTGAAGGTTACGTACTTGACTTATAAGGCCAAAAGAAATAACTTGTACCCTGTTTATGGTAAAAGTATACGCTCAACCGAGGTTTTGATTTTAATCCAGTTAAAAATACACAATTTCCAGTTTTTTTTGTAAAACTAACTCCAATGTCTACTTCAAATTTGATTGTCATCACAGGGCAAATCCCCGCTGTGCAGTCCCAGATTCAGTCCATGTTGGCGGATCAATTTGCCTGTTGTTCGGTTCCTCTGTCCGATACAGATACCCTCAGCAAAGTTTCTAAACTCTCACAAACGCTCATCCTGGTAATAGATGAGGATTCCATGACTTATCTTGTTCATCCGCCCATGACGGGTAAAATCCCAACCTTGGCCGTCCTGAATCAACCATCCACAGCATTGCTGCAACAAGCTTATCAAAGTGGAGCAAGCAAAATACTCGTTTGGCCAAAATCCAAGGAAGAATTACAGTCCGCGATCAGGCAGTGTATTCCTAAAAAAAGCTTACTGGGCTTGTTGAAAAATCGAATCAATACCTTGTTCTATCCTCCATTACAGGTGCAAAAAGGCGATTTTTTAGGCCAGCCCCCAAAGAAGGACCTGACCACTTATCAAATTGCCTTGCTCGGAGAATTGAGTATCCGCCAAGACCAATTTCAGTTGCGCCCTCATACTCAAAGAGAACGGGAGTTGCTGGGATATTTGTTGTTTAACTATCCTAAACCCATTAAACGGGAAAAACTTTGTGCTGCGCTTTGGCCAGGTATCGACGCGGAGGCTGCACGCAACCGACTCAATGTGCTCATTCATCGATTGCGCAAAGGAAGTACTAAAGAGCAAAGTGTAGCAGACTGGTTGGTATATGATTCAAGGGTCAATGCCTATTACCTGAGTGTACCGGATTCAATTCAAATAGATGTTCATGAATACCAAGATTTGCTGGCCGAATTAAAAAACCAGCAAGATCAGCCAGAAATCAGCATCCAAATCTGTAAAAAAATAGTTGAACTTCATCAGGGAGTGCTCCTGGAGGGCATTGAACATTCTGAATGGATTGATCGACAACGTTTGGATATCCAGGAAAAATTGCAAGGTATCATCCTCCACCTGGCTGATTATTATTTGCAAAAAAATGGTTATTCACAAGCCATTTATTACTGTCGCCGGGGAGTTGATTTGGATCCTTGCCTGGAAGCAATTCAGCAAAGATTGATTTCGGCCCTGGCCCTTAATGGTGATCGGGAGGCAGCTATCCGGGCATACCGCCGTTTTGAACAAACTCGGATTCAGGAATTTGTTTTGGCACCTTCTGCAAGCAGTAAAACGTTACGTAAATTGATCGAAGAAGGAACTTATGAAGACCTTTGTACCTGGTACAATCAATTGACCTCAAAAAACTGAATTGCTGCTGAAGTTTTAATGCGCGTTAAAAAAATCCTCGATTGACTTCGCACGATATCTGAAAATTTCATCCACCATATTGTTTACCATCAGCAAGTCGGCGATAGTGCCAATAGGGCCATAGGGCACCTTATAATGTAAGATATCGTGCATTAAAGTCCCTCCGTTTTGAGGCGTAAAATGATGCTGGTGATGCCAAAAAGCATACGGGCCCTCCTGCTGCACATCAATGAAGTAATGCATGGGGTCAATGTGGGTAATTTCCGTCGTCCATTTCATACGGATTCCTAATAAAGGGCTGATGTAGTAAGGGATGAGCATGCCCGGATACATTTTTTGGCCACTCAAGTCGGACAACATGGTGATACCGACTTTTGCGGGGGTCAATTTTTTGAGATTTTCAGGCCTTGAAAAAAAATCCCAAATGGCTTCCACGGGTTGGGGGATAAATTGTTGCCATTCCTTTCGCTTGATCTGCATAATTTTTTACAAGTAAACTCGTTCTTGCTTTGTTTGTTCATAAGAAAATGAAGCTTAAATCCATTAGCCGAAAAAAAATGTGAAATTTCTGTGACAAAAATGCACTAGGCTACGGGTTTAACCCCTATCTTTGTACAACAGTAAATGCAAAAGTCCAGTTGAGGACTAGATTTTGATCCCAAAACATTGTTCCCATGAAAACCGATTACAAAAATTTGACTTCTATCTCCATTGCGTTCTATCCATACTTTCCTGAATTTATCATGCCCAAAGGTCAAAATGTAGTGTAGCCACAGGTGACCATCCTGCCCGATGTTCGTCTAATCCATCGTGTCTACCCTTAAAGTTTTGTCCAAATGTGCAATGGTACTATTATCAGGATCACTTGGTTGTTTTGTGGTGCATCCATAATTGCCCTACAAAGTAACTTTCTCTACAGCCAACAAGACTTGCAAGCAAGCCTTTCTGCAGTAGTAGAAAAAAAATCATCCAGTTCACAACAGGTCATCAGCCAATTGTCCCATCAAGCAAGCACTGATTATGTTTCAGTTGTTTGTACGGGAGAGCTGGATCTGCGTGCCATTCCATCGCCACTTGCCCTTAAGGCGATCTCGGAAAATATGGCACTACTGGTACAGGATAAACGCTACGACCTCGGTTGTAATGCCAACGATTTTGTAGGTTATTTTGATCCATCTCGTTGGATGGACTCAAATATAAAAAGTGCCGGTGGGGTAGATGTCACCGGAGCTCCCGGTCAATTATTGGTTGAAGGGATCAATAATTATCCGGTTGTTGTGGCTGACCGCCGGGCTCCGCGCTTCACAGTAAAGATGCCCAGCAGCGGGTATGTTACTTTCAACTGGAACGACTTAGGGGGCTCCCTTTCTAACCCCACCGCACTTGCTGTTTTTGTCAATGCCCGACAAATCGCAGCAGAAACAGGTAAAGTATCCGTATTTATGCGTGCTGGTGATGAATTGCATTTCCAGATCAATCCAACAGCAAGCAAATCAATAATCGTACAAGAGTTTTCTTTTCTTTCTGACCTGGCCTATCTGATTACCCGGGAGTGGATCAATGAAGCACACCAAGTGGTAGCCAGCCAATACATCGCCGTAGAAAAACCCAATTTGGGCGATATCCGTTTTCCTCGCAATACACAAGTAAGCAAAAGCGTTCAACCGGAATACACAGGTTACCCAATTTTGGATGCCGACGGCAATGCTAAAACCACTGAAGATCAGATGGTCCTGACCGGAACCTTCAATGGCATGCAGATCACTTTTGAGGATAAGGTAGATGCTGAACAACATCGCATCCTGAGAACTTGGACGATCAATGATACCTGTGGTGCCAATGTGATCAGTCATGTACAGGAATTGCGGATCGCACCTACGACAACTAACCCTGCTAAATCAACTGAAGACAATAAAGTCAAACATAACTCCATTCCGAGTCAATCGGAGCCTGGAGGGTCTTATTCCAGTAGTTTTTTGGTTTTCAACTAGTTTCGCGTAACAAATCATGATTTCTGCTCGAAGACGCCGGTTAGAGCCCAGTTTTGGGACGCTAATCAGCGTTTCGGACAGAGATATCCAAAAAAACTAAACAACAGCAAGAATTTTTTTGTGAAGGGTTTCTTAACGAGGATTTTCAGCGGGAGGTTTTTTTACCTCCCGTTTTTTTTTGTTTTCTCTCCATTTCTTTCCTGTCTTTAGAATTGTATTTTTGCCCCCTACCAATTCCTCAATCATGTCGATCGTAACAGAATTCAATGACTACCGCGCCAAAATGAACGAAGAGATTTTGGCTCAAGATAATTTGGTGCTCAAACGCTTCTTTAACCTCGATAGCAATGCCTATCAGGACGGTGCTTTGGACAAAAAGACCAAAGAACTGCTGGGGCTTATTGCTTCAATGGTATTGCGCTGCGATGATTGTATTCGTTACCACCTGGGCAAATGTTTTGACCTGGGCGTTTCGCGTGAGGAGGTCTTTGAAGTTTTTGCCATCGCCAATCTGGTTGGGGGGTCGATCTGTATCCCACATACCCGGCGGGCGGTGGAGTATTGGAGCGCATTGGAAAAGGTTGAGGAGGTTGAGGGAGGTTGAGAAGGTTGAGGCTACCGCAGCGATCCGGTCAATGAGCGTAGCCAAAGTGCGGATCGCTGCAGTAGCCTCAACCTCTCTCAACTTTCTCAACCTTCTCAACTTTTTCTTATGAATACCTATTTAGATCAACTCAATCCCGTTCAACGTCAAGCCGTAGAAAATACCGATGGTCCGGTGCTGGTCGTAGCTGGCCCTGGCTCGGGCAAAACCCGTGTTTTGACTTTTCGCCTTGCCCACCTCATTGAAAAAGGAGTGGCACCCTGGGAAATTTTGTCGCTTACCTTTACCAACAAGGCGGCCAAAGAAATGCAGGAACGGATTGAAAAGGTAGTAGGGGATAAGGCACGCAATGTGTGGTCGGGAACCTTTCACTCCATCTTTGCCCGCATCCTGCGGGTGGAGGCCGATAAAATCGGTTATTCGCCCAACTTCACCATTTACGATACCGAAGATACCAAAAGTGTACTGGGAGCCATCATCAAGGAGATGAACCTGGACAAAACCGTGTACAATGTCAATACCATCCGCAGCCGCATTTCTTCAGCCAAAAGCAGCCTGATCACGCCTCGCTTGTATGCTGAAAATGAGGAGTTAAAAATGCAGGATCGGCAGGCCAAAATGCCCTACATCAGCGAAATCTACCTCAAATACGGCGAACGTTGCAAACGGGCCGGGGCAATGGATTTCGACGACCTTTTGTACCGCCTCTACGAGTTGTGGCAAAAGAACCCGGAGGTGCTGGAAAAGTACCGCAAGCGTTTTAAATACTTGATGGTGGACGAGTTTCAGGATACCAATACCCTGCAATACGGCATCATCCGCAAGTTGGTACACTTTGAGGGAAGTCCTCGCAATATATGTGTGGTGGGCGACGATGCGCAGAGTATCTACGCCTTCCGCGGGGCAACCATCCAGAACATTCTCGATTTTGAAAAGGATTTTAACCCCTACGGGATCAAGGTTTTTAAACTGGAAGAAAACTACCGCTCTACGGAGCACATCGTGCAAGCTGCCAACGAGGTAATCCGCTTCAACAAACGCCAGATCCAGAAAAAAATCTGGTCGAGTAAAGGAACCGGACAAAAGATCAAGGTCATCAAAACCATGAGCGACGCTGAAGAGGGCAAGCGGGTAGGGGACACCATCGTTGAGCAGCGCAACCGCTTTCACTTGAGCAACTCGGACATAGCCGTGTTGTATCGCACCAATGCTCAAAGCCGGGTCATGGAAGAGTACTTGCGCCGGTACAACATTCCGTACCGGGTATTCGGCGGCCTATCCTTTTACCAACGCAAAGAAGTAAAAGACCTGATTGCTTACCTGCGCCTGGCCATCAACCCCCGTGATGAGGAGGCCTTGCGTCGGGTGATTAACTTCCCCAAACGAGGTATCGGTGATAGTACCGTGGACAAGGTGAGCGAAATGGGGGGGCAGCAAAACCTGACCATGTGGGAGGTACTCCTGCATGTGGATGCGGCTACGCGTACCCAAAAGTCGATCCAGGAGTTCATCAAAATTGTACAGGAAAGTGGGCAAAAGGCAGAAACCCTAAATGCCTACGAAGCAGCCATGTACATCGCGAAACAATCCAAACTGATTGAAGAATACAACCAGGATAAAACGGTAGAAGGTCTGGGGCGCCTGGAAAACCTCAACGCCTTACTCGACGGGATCAAATCCTTTGTGGAAGACGATGAATTTGAAACCGCTGCCG
>JAAFHQ010000273.1 GCA_013298445.1 Chitinophagales bacterium
TGCATAATTGGTACGAAAGTTGTCGTACTTTATCCATACCCAACTGAAATCCTTCGGATCATCAAGGACAGGTTGCTAAAATTGGAAAACCATGTGGACAGATCAACTCAAAAATGCCCTACGCCTCACCCTGCGCCGTTTGTCTCGCCAGCGGCTCAACACCAGCTTACACATCGCTGGACTGACCATTGGTATGTCGGTTTGTTTGATGATCGGGCTGTTTTTGCGCCATGAATTGAGCTTTGATGCCTATCACGCCAAAGCAGATCGCATCTATCGCATCAATACCGTATGGACCGACAACGGCAATAAAAGCCCCCATTTTTCCACGCCCGTTCCGCTGGGTGATGCCTTGCGCGAAGAAGTGCCCGGCCTGGAATTTGTAGCCCAATGGCACCCCCTTGGCGAAGAGGTCGTGGAAATCAATCCCCAGCGCCGTTTTGCCCAGAAAAACATCATGTTGGCTGAGCCGGACATGCTCAATGTCTTTGACATCAAACCAGTGCAAGGTGACGCTTTTGCCGCCCTTCGCAAACCCTATCAAGCCCTGTTGACACGTTCTACCGCCAAAAAGTTCTACGGTGAAGAAAATCCGATCGGAAAAAGTTTCAAATTCCGCAATGAATTCGACATCACCGTAGCGGGCATCATCGAAGACTTTCCCGCCAATACCCACATGAACGCCACCATGGTACTGTCCTTTTTTAAGGATGAAAAATTCATGCAAAACAGCGTAACGAGCTGGACCTTTGTGATGGGGACCTCCACTTACGTCGTGTTGCCAGCCAGCACCACATTGGCGGACCTCAACATCCGCTTGAAAGGCATCGCCGACAAATACATCAATAAACAGGAAAGTCGGCCCGGTTCCCGCACCGATTTTGACGCGCAGCCCCTGCACGACATTCACTTCAACTCCACTTATGCTGGTGGCGGGCAGTGGGTGCAAGCCGTCAATGCCAACTGGTTGTGGGTATTTGGAATCATTGGTTTGGCAGTGTTGATTTTGGCCTGTATCAATTTCATCAATTTGTCCACCGCTCAGGCGCTTACCCGTACGCGGGAAATTGGCGTATCCAAAGCCCTGGGTGCAGGACGGATGTTGCTGATCCGGCAATTTATGGTCGAAGCCTGGGTACTGGCATTTGCTTCTGGCCTTTTGGCCTTGGGGGGAAGTTACGTGTGTATGCCTTTGATCAACACCTTGATGGAGAAGCAGATCGATTATAATTTTTCACAAAATCCGATCTTGATCACCGCTCTGCTGCTGGGCATTGCCCTTACTGGGTTATTGGCAGGTTTGTACCCCGCCTGGATCCTCACTCGATTCAACCCAGTAGATGTGCTCAAAACAGGAAGCCAGGTGGCGGGTGATCATCGCTCTAGCTGGTTGCGCAAGGGCTTGGTGGTCACCCAGTTCAGCATTTCCATCATTTTGCTGGTTGCCGTGGCCTTGATGGCGCAGCAGGTGAATTATTTGCGGAGTAAAAATTTGGGCTTTGACCACGACAATGTGGTCACTGTCAGCCTTCCTCAAATGGATAAAGCTGCATTGTTCCGCTCAAAATTGAACGAAATAGCAGCCATCAAAAATGTAAGTTTCTCCACCTCTACCCCAGCTGCGGAAGGGCATTGGGGCACCGTAATGAGTTTGACCAACGGCGACGATCCAAAAAGACAAGATGTAACCTTGATTTTGGCCGATCCTCAGTTCCGGGATTTGTACAACCTGAAATTGGTCGCAGGAAGGTTTTTGGAACCTGCTGATACAAGCCTGGCTTCACGAACCCTGCCCGACGGACAGCAAATTTTCAATGTGGTGATCAACCAAAAGAGCGTCAAATCGCTTGGGTTTGCTTCGGCAGAAGACGCTTTGAATAAAAAATTCTGGTTTGGTATGAATTCTGGCAACGCGCACATTGTGGGCGTGGTAGCCGACTTTAATGCGACCTCCCTGCACAATGCCATCAAACCCATTTTGATGACTCAAGTCTCAGACTACTACAGCCTGGCGGGGATCAAAATTGAGGCCAACAACAACATTCCACAAACCATAGCAGCTATTGAAAAGGCCTGGAAAACCAGCTTCCCGGATCAGATTTTTGATTACAAGTTCCTGGACGAACAAATCGATAATTTTTACAAAGCGGAAACGCGTTTGTATACCTTGTTCAAAATTTTTGCCCTTTTGGCAGTGGTCATTTCCTGTTTGGGATTGTACGGTTTAGCCACTTTTGCGGCGCAACAACGCACGAAAGAAATTGGCATCCGCAAAGTATTGGGCGCTAGCGTTGCGGGCATTACCGGCTTGTTGACCAAAGAGTTCTTAGCCCTGGTGATGATTGCGCTGCTGATTGCTTCACCGATTGCTTATTATGCCATGCAGCAATGGCTCGCCGATTTTGCCTACCACATCAACGTGGGTTGGGAGGTGTTTGCGGGAGTAGGGATTGTGGCTATGGCCGTGGCTTTTTTGACGGTGGCAGGCCAGTCGATTCGGGCGGCGACGATGAATCCGGTGAAGAGCCTCAAAAGTGAATGAAGGCAATATTTTAAAGCCTTTATTTTGAATACATGACCAGTGCCTCCTGCTCGTTGAGAATATCATACAAGTTTTCGTGGTACTCCGGAAAATCAGGCAAGTTGTTGTGCCCACCACCTTCGATGGTGATAAGGGTGCTGCGGTCGGCGCTGATTTCGTGCAGGCGCTTGCCCTGGGCATAAGAAATCAGGCGATCTTTATTGCCGTGAATGATGTAAATCGGGCAGCTTACTTTTTTGATGAATTGGTCGGTGCGCAACTGGTAGCGCAGCAAATAACGCAAGGGCAGCCACCATCCGTACTGGCGAATTTGATGGTAAAAGCTGAAATAAGGCGAGTCCAGAATCAACATTCGAGGGTCATTCCAGGAGGCCAATCTGGCACCAATCCCACTGCCGAGGGAGCGGCCATAAACGACGATTTGTTCCTCAGGGTACTCTTTGCTCAGCCATTTGTACACCGTTTGGGCATCATTCAGCAGGATGCTTTCGGTGCGTCGGCCCTTACTTTTGCCAAAGCCCCGGTAGTCGATCATAAAAAAATCGTAGCCTTTGCTGACAAAGTCTTTGGCGAATTTGCCCCAACCTTTGAGGCTGCGCGAGTTGCCTTTGAGGTAAAAAACCACACCTTGTGAATTGGGTACCTTGAATTGCAGGGCATTGATCACCCCGCCGTCTTCCATCTCAAATGTATGTTCGGTGAAAGGGAAAGGGTAACGGTATTCAAAGTTTTTGGGCAACATCTCGGGGCGAAAGAAAAAATAGTCCTGGAAAAAATAAAAAAACAAGCACAGCCCCCCGTAAATCACGGCAGGCCAGAACAAAACATTCGCCCAAAAAAACGGTGATAATAACATATTCCTTTACGGATGCCCCTTTGTGGGCACCCACTGGTTTTTCAAATATTCGGATTCCGCTCCCTCGCCTTGCGATACGCCCGTACCCCCATCATCAACAAAATCATGAAGCCCATAATTCCCGCCAGGGCATAGGCAAAATCCAGGGCATTGCGGTAAACAGCTAGCAGAACAATCGCCAGCAAAAAAACGGTGGGTACTTCATTGAGCAAACGCCAACGGTGAGAGCTCATTTTGAAGTCGCCATTTTCCAGCTTGACGATCATTTTTTTGCACCAAAGGTGGTAATAAGTCAGGCCCAAAAGCAACACGAGTTTGATGTGCAACCAGGAATTGACTTTGAACCATTCCCAACCATATAGAAAGATCATTGCCAAGCCACAAATCCAGGTCAGCATCATCGCCGGGTTACAAATGATTTTGTATACCCGCTGCTCCATAAGGTTGAATTGCTGCGTGAGGATATCGCGTTTGGGTTGGACTTCGTCGTGGGCCTCGCGGTGGTACACGAACATGCGTACGAGGTAAAACAAACCCGCAAACCAGGCTACAAAACCGACAATGTGTAAGGATTTGAACAAAAACAACATGGAAAAGGGTGTGAAAACCTGTCTTGAGCCAATGCCCAGGGACAAGCATGATGAATTTCACGAAAATTAGTGATTTGTGATACAATATCCAATCATAAATTGATCTAAATTGCCCGCAAATAATCAGACACTCCCGATGGACTTTCAAAAAGACGTAATCGAACGCAGCTACAGCATCCCCGTAGTCATTGATTTTTGGGCCGAATGGTGTGGCCCTTGCCGGGTTTTAGGCCCTGTCATTGAAGAAATGGCAGCGGAGCAGGCGGATCGCTGGGCGTTGATCAAAATAGATACCGAGGAATATCCCGAAATGGCGCAAGCCTTTGGGATCAAAGGTATTCCCGCCGTTAAAATGGTTTTTGAAGGCAAAATCATCGCCGAGTTTTCGGGAGCAATTCCGCGTGCCCAAATCCAAAAATGGTTGGATACCCATCTTCCAGAAATTGCCGAAGAGGTAGAAGGAGAAGATGAACCGGATGACCTGAACGCCCTCATCGAGGCAGTTGAAGCAGGTTACCCCGGAGCGCTCGAAGCTTTGATTGAAGTAGTGGAAGAAAATCCAGAAATCCTGATTGCCCGCATCACATTGGCCAAACAACTGGCGATTCCTGACCCGGCCACGGCCCGTCAATTGGTTCACGAGATTACCCTCGACCACGAATTGGCCGAAACCGCAGCCGATATCCGCACCATCGCCGACTGGATTCAAAGTGTTCCTTCTGATGTTTCCCCGGCTGCCGTAGCCATGGGCGAAGCGCAGGAATTGGCCTTAGCAATTGATTACGAAGGAGCCATTAAAAAAATCATCGAAGCGGTGATGATTGATAAAACGTTCAACAACGATCAACCTCGGAAAACGGCCATTGCGCTGTTCCGCACCTGGGGCGTGCAAAATCCGTTGACGGTGAAGTACCGGAAACGGTTTGATATGGCGTTGTATTAGTGACGAATTTTTCGAGTGACGAATGACGAATTTGGGGCGTTGCTCCTGAATGGTAGAGGCAGCGCCAAAATTCGTCATTCGTCATTCGAATAACTCGTCATTACTTATTGCTTCTTGCCTTTTTTATCGACGCAACAGTAATAGCTAACAGTTCATTGGCTTCTTTCCAAACCGGAGTAAGTTGATTTTTGCAATTAGGATATAAACCTGCCAAGATTTCAAGCCAGTACATGGTTTCATCTAATTCCTCCTCTACAATTTTCATTTTGTTGATGAAATCTGCTTGAGATTTTGCCCTACAAGCAGCTCGATAATTTGCCCCAGTAGAGCTAGCCGATCGGATGATTTGTCCTTGGATAATTTTATACTCAGTACCTTTTGGTAACTCTCTGGCAAACAAAATGACTTGAATTGCAAATTCTTTAAAGCGATTTTTTAATTGTTCGATGTCCATTAGGGGAACTTTTGGGAAACACTTTTAAATGCTGAACGATTCTAATGACGAATTTTTCGAATAACGAATTGGGAGCGTTGCCTCTAATGTTCAGGAGCAGCGCTCCAAATTCGTCATTCGTCATTCGGAAAATTCGTCATTCATTTACATTTCCAACGATAATCCGAAATCGGATATGATTTCTTCGTGTACGAAAAATGCCACCATTCCGTTCGGGTCGTCCGGAATCCTTCGGCGATCATCGCGTCCTGAAGCGCTTTGCGGTTGTTGTTGATGTTGGTAGGATGCCCGATGTAATCGATATACGCTTTTTTGTCAAAAACATCATATCCCGTGCCCATATCCAGTTCTTTCCCGTTTTTATCCACTACGGTCAAGTCCACGGCAGAGCCGCGATTGTGCATCGAGCCTTTGCGCGGATCGGCGACGTACTGAGGGTTTGGCACTTTTTTCCACAATTTCCACTGAGCTGAGTGGGGACGGTAGCAATCGAACATTTTGAGGCCGCCGTAACCTTGGGCTTTGAGTCGCTTGTGTACCCGCGAGATGGCGTCGGCTACTTCCTTGCGTAGATAACATTCGCCGCAGTCGTAGACTTTTTCGGCCATAAAATTATTGGTGGTAGCATAACGGATGTCAAGTACCACATCGGGAGCCACGGTGAGGATGTCGACCCAATCGGCGTCGGGGTTCGGCGTTTGAGCCGAAAGTATTGATACTGATGGGCTAGCAAAAAAGCCGAGGAGTAGAAATAAGAATTGTAGCTTCCTCATTATCAAAATTTTAGAATTCATTTAAAATAACTTATTTTTGCGCCTTCAATTTACCCGCGCACTGAATGAACGAGCAACAACGCAATAGGCTGCTGTACGTCCTGAGTATTTTTTTGTTGTTTCCAGCCTTGCTGATCAACCTAGGCCTGATGACCTTCATCGACGATGAGGGGATCCGCACCTTGGTAGCACTGGAAATGAAACTCTCCGGCAACTACATCACTCCAACCCTGCACGGCGAGTTTTATTACAACAAACCGCCATTGTTCAACTGGATATTGTTGGGCTATTTCAAGCTGCTGGGGCAAATTAACGAATTTAATACACGCATTCCAACCCTGGTGAGTTTGTTGGGTTTTGCGGCTACCGTTTTTTACAGTTTTCGCAAAAAGTACGGCACTTATACGGCCTTTGTACTTGCGCTGAGCTTGATCACTTGTGGGCGAATTTTGTTCTGGGACTCCTTGTTGGGTTTGATCGACATCACCTTTTCCTGGCTGGTTTTTGTGCAGTTCATGGTCATTTATCAGCAATTCCAGCGCCGCAATTGGTTGTGGTTGTTTGCTTTGTCTTACCTGTGTACGGCTTTGGGTTTTATGCTCAAGGGCTTGCCAGCGGTGGTTTTTCAGGGTTTTACCTTGCTGGCTTACTTCATTTACCAAAAAGAATTCAAACGCCTGTTTTATTGGCAGCACTTCCTGGGCGGGATGGTTTTTGTGCTGGTGCTGGGCGCTTATTACGCGGTGTATTTGCAGTACAACGAACTGGATACGGTATTTCAAACCCTGTTCACCGAATCATCCAAACGCACTGCCGTGCAATTTGGATGGTGGCGAACCTTCTTGCACCTCTTTACTTTTCCCTTTGAAATGGTATACCATTTTATTCCCTGGTCGATCATGATCCTGTACTTGCTGCGGCGGGATCTTTGGAAGGTGTTGAAACAGGACGATTTTATGGTCTACTGTGCATTGATTTTTTTGGCCAACATTTGGGTGTATTGGGCATCGGTGGAGGTGTACCCGCGCTATTTGCTGATGTTTTGCCCCTTGCTGTTTGGCATTTTTTTGTATTTGCACCAAAACGCAGCGCTGCAACAACCCTGGGCCGCCAAGGTGGTGAATGGATTTATGGCAATATCAGTAGTGCTGATGGTTTTGACGCCGATTATTCCCTTGATTTTGCCTCAAACCCAAAGCACCCCTTATTTGTATCTTAAATCGGGTGCGTTGTTGCTCCTCGCGGGAGGGCTGGCTTATTTGTATCGCTATTGGAAGCCGCAGCGTTTGTTGATCATCGCGATGCTCTTGCTGGTGGGGCGGATAGGCTTCAACTGGTTCGTGTTGCCCAATCGCAATGCCAACGATTACGGCGATGCCTGCCGGAAGTCTTCGATTGAAGCGGGCGAACGTTTCCGCGATCAGGACT
>JAAFHQ010000275.1 GCA_013298445.1 Chitinophagales bacterium
TGTTGATCCCGTCACTGTAGGTGGAGTGGGTATGCACAACGCCTTTAATGTCTTTGGCTTCTACCAAAATTGGAACGGTGCGAGTCAAACCCCAGGCTTCTTCTCGCAATTCAGCCGGGATGAAAGGATGATTGACTTTGGCAAAAACAGCAGCTTCGTCTTCTATTTCACGGAAATCCTGGTCGGGGTATTTTTCCAAAAATGCCTGGAGAAAGGCCGGAGCAGCTGAATATTTGAATTGTTTGGAGCCAAACTCCCCAGCCGTACATTGAAAAATCCGTACTGGATATTCATTGGTGGACAATGCACTGGTGTGATCAGCCTGGCTTTGGCTATTTTGCAAGCCTATTTTGGTTAAAATAGGTTTAATTTCAATTTTGGCACCTAACAATACATCAATAGATTCCAGCACATTGGCACAACGCCGAAAAGCGCCAGTGAATTCCATTTTCACCTCTGGCAGAGCTTGTTGTAGTGCTTCCAGAATTTGTTGTCCTTCTTTTTCCAGCGTAGCAAAATGAAACTGATTGCGCGACTTGAGGAAATACTGCAATTGTTGCCGCAGCTCATTCTGGGTCTTTTCGCCAAAACCTTTCAACTCCAGCAGACGATTTTCATTCACGGCGTACAACAACTCGCCGATGGTTTCGATGCCCAATTCCTCCCAAATGACCTTGATTTTTTTGGGCCCAAACCCTTTGATGTGCAACATTTCTCGCACTCCCTCCGGGGTTTTGTCCAGGTATTGCTGGAGGGTATTCATTTTGCCGGTGTCCAACAATTCGCGGATTTTCTCCGCGATGGCTTGCCCAACGCCTTTGATCGCACTGATTTCAGCCGCTTCCATTTCGGTGAGTGGCCGCTCCAGCTTGCGCAGGGTTAGATAAGCATTTTGGTAAGAGCGAATTTTGAAGGGATTTTCGCCGTGCAATTCCATGATGTCGCCAAGGAATTGAAAAACTTTGGCAATTTCCTTGTTGGACATAGCCGGAGGTTTTATGCAGTGAAATACTCGATAATGGTACGTACTTGGGCTTCAGCAAAGAGATCGATGATGTTGTCATCCATTAACAACATGGCATCTTCATAGTTGTCAAAAAAGAGGTGCTCGACCAAAATGGCGGGCATATTGGTTTTACGCAGAATAAAAAAATTGGCTTCATTGTCATGCTCACTCCCACTTGGGGTAGTGCGCATCGTTATGGAAGTGCCTTTGGGATATAATGAACGTAAGGAATTGACATTATTCCAGTGAATGGATGCAACTTTGTCAGATTCAGTCGTACCCGGAGAGGTATAAATTTCAAAGCCTCTTGCCGTGTGGTTGGAAAAGGCATTGGCGTGAGTGGAGATGACCAAACTGCGCTGAAATTTCTTGGCATACCAGTTGGCCATATCCACCCGGTGTTGGAGCGAATTGTCCAAGTAATCGTGGTGCAATGGCATGTAGGTGATCCCCAAACGATCCAGTTTCCGCATGACCTGATTGGTCAGGGCCCGGTTCCATACTCCCTCGAAAAAGGTACTTCCTTGGTGAAAAGTCCCTCGGGCATGGCGAAACATCTTTGAAGGCGCAGTAGTGTACTCTCCAGCGCGATTGAGCCCACCGTGGCCGGCGTCGATGAAGATGATGGTGTTGGGAAACATAGGTGTGGGTTTTTAGGGTTCTAACAAGAGTCATCCCGATTTTTTTGGATAATAAACCGCGAAAGCGATTAGGTTTGCGCCCGATTTTGGCTTTCCAAAAATTCGGGATGACTCTTGTAGGAACTTCTTTATTATGCCTGCGCCTTAGGGGTGCTGAAGTTTAATGGGAACGCTGGCTGCTCCTGCTCATCAATCGCACCAAACTGGGCTTCATAACGTTTGACGTTGTCAGCAAGTGCCCGCATCAGCCGTTTGGCATGGTCGGGCGTCAAGATGATGCGTGCTTTCACTTTGGCCTTGGGTACATTGGGTACCAGGCGCACAAAATCTACCACAAATTCTGAATGCGAGTGTGAAATAATAGCCAGGTTGGAGTAAGTTCCTTCGGCGATATCTTCAGGCAATTCGATGTTGATCTGGTTTGGATTGTTTTTATCGTCCATGGTGGATGTTTTTGAAAGTTGAGGGAGGTTGAGAAGGTTGAGGAAGGTTGAGGCTACCGCGAGCGACTTAGACAAGGTATTTGTCAAAAACGCTCGCGGTAGCCTCAACCTTCCTCAACCTCCCTCAACCTTCTAAACCTATTTTTTAGCTTTCGCTCCCTTCGCTGGCGCTTTTTTGGCAGCAGCCTTTTTAACTGGTGCTTTTTTAGCAAAAGCGTCAGGAACTTGTTCTTCAATGATTTTTTTCACTTCTTCCAGGGTAAGCAATGCTGCATCTTCGGCCTCCATTTTTTTACCATCGAGGCGTGGCAATTTCAGCATGTCTTTCTTAAAACGAATGAAAGGGCCCCAACGGCCATTTTCAATGCTGACTTTTTCATCGGGCCAGTTTTGGATGAAGCGATTGGCTTCTTTTTCCATCTTGGCTTCGATGAGTTCGTGCATCTCTTCTGGGGTCAGGGTGTCGAGGTTGTACTTTTTGGGTACATTGATAAAGGTGTCATTCCATTTTATGAAAGGGCCAAAACGGCCAGTACCTTTCGTGATTGGAAATCCTTTATAACTCGCAACGGGGGCATCGATTTTTTCTTTTTCCAAAATCAACTCCATCGCGCGGTCTATACTCACACTCAGAGGGTCTTCACCTTTGGGAATGGAAATGAATTTTTCCCCAAAACGCACATAAGGGCCATAACGACCTGTACCCACTGCCACTTCCTGCCCTTTGTAGTCACCCAAAATTTTGGGCAATTCAAACAACTTCATGGCTTCTTCCATTTCGATGGTATCGATGGATTGGCCTGGTTTGAGGTTGGCGTAACGAGGTTTTTCGCCAGGAATCAGTTCTTCGGGCGTCCCAATTTGAACCACTGGCCCCAAACGGGTCATGCGGGTAAGGACTGAATACCCGGTGCCTTCTTCTTTTCCCAAAATCCGTTCGCGGGTAGGGCGATCGGCGTTGGCCATGGTTTCTTCCACTACTTCGTGAAATGGCCAATAGAAGGTCTCCAACATTTTGGTCCACTCCCGGCTGCCTGCGGCAATATCGTCGAACAACTTTTCGATTTCGGCAGTGAACTTATAGTCCATGATTTTATCGAAATGTTGATCCAAAAAGTCGCTCACGGTGGTGCCCATGTCCGTAGGAAACAAACGGCCTTTGATCACCCCCGTCATTTCTGACAATTCCTTTTTGCTTATTTGGGCATCTTTCAAGGTCAATTCACGGTATGGGCGCGGGCTACCATCGCGGTTCTCTTTTACCACATAGCCCCGGCCTTCTTCCATAATTTTACTGATGGTTGGCGCGTAGGTTGAAGGACGGCCAATGCCCAGCTCTTCCAGTTTTTTCACCAATCCTGCCTCGGTGTAACGGGATGCCGGGCGGGTAAATCGCTCAGTAGCGCTCATAAAGTTGAGCGGCAGCAACTGCCCTACTTTCAATGGAGGCAATACACCATGTTCCTCGTCTTCCTCGTCGTCGTCATTGGATTCCAGGTAGACTTTTAAAAAACCGTCAAATTTCAAAACCTCACCTTCGGCCTGCAATTTTGCAGCGGGTTGAGTAGAGATGCCAATGTCAACTACCGTTTTTTCCAGTTCTGCCTCGGCCATTTGAGAGGCAATGGTGCGCTTCCAGATCAATTCGTAGAGGCGTTTTTCGTCACGATCTCCGGGAACAGTCTGATTTTCAATATAAGTTGGACGAATCGCTTCGTGTGCTTCCTGGGCATTGGCAGATTTGTTTTTGAACCTGCGGATTTCGACGTACTGTTTGCCAAATTGTTTTTCAATCTCCTGAGCAATCGAAGCAATAGCCGATTCACTCAAGTTGATCGAATCCGTACGCATATAGGTGATAAAACCAGCTTCGTACAATTTTTGAGCGGTTACCATGGTGCGGTTTACCGAAAAGCCTAGCTTGCGGCTGGCTTCCTGCTGCAAGGTGGAAGTGGTAAAGGGTGCAGTTGGCCGGCGTTTGAGGGGTCTGACCTCAATGTTGCGGATTTTGTATTCAGCACCAATGCATTTTTTGAGGAATGCTTCGGCGTCTCCTTCCGTTTTGAGGCGATCAGGGCCTTCGGCTTTCAGGCCGACTATACGACCTTGTTCATTTTTTACATTGAATAATGCGTCAATTTTGAAGTAGGGCTCAGACTTAAAATTGTTGATCTCCCGTTCTTTTTCTACCACCAACTTCACGGCTACGGATTGAACCCGACCTGCCGAAAGTTTACCTTTAACTTTTTTCCAAAGAATTTCAGACAGTTCAAACCCTACCAAACGATCCAATACCCGTCGGGCTTGCTGAGCATTGACCAGATTTAAGTCAACTGTACGTGGCTGTTTTACGGCTTTTTCGATGGCAGGCTTGGTAATTTCGCGAAAGACGATGCGTTTGGTCGACTTGGGATCCAGTCCCAATACCTCACACAAATGCCAGGAAATTGCTTCTCCTTCGCGGTCTTCGTCCGTTGCTAGCCATACCTCGTCGACCTTCTTGACCCAATCTCTTAACTCTTTGACAACCTTGTGCTTCTCTGGAGATATGGTGTATTTTGGCCGAAAACCATCCTTTACATCCACCGCCTGATTGCCCTTGTCAAGGTCTCGCACGTGGCCATAACTCGAACGCACCGCGAAGTCCTTCCCAAGGAACTTTTCGATGGTTTTGGCCTTTGCTGGCGACTCTACAATGAGCAAGTTCTTCGACATATTGTTTCGTTTTAAAAAGGATTAGTTTTAACTCGACGGGACAAAAGTATAAATTTTATGATAAAACCTACACCTTCACAATTCACACTTTATACTGGGTAAGCCCCCAACTGTTTTTTATCTTTGCGCTTTTGAAACGAAAAAGAATGAAAAACATATACGTAGCTGCAACCAGTCAGCATGTGGGTAAAACCACAACGACCCTGGGTTTAGTGGCCAATTTTATTGAAAAAGGCTACAAAACCGGTTATTGCAAACCAGTGGGACAACAGCACGTAACCATTAACGGAATTACCGCTGATAAAGATGCAGTTTTGTTCTCTGAAGTAACCGGATTCGAAATTATTCCTGATTTGCATAGCCCGGTAATCATTGGTCGGGGGGTAACCAAAGATTTTCTGGATCACCCGGATCAGTATCACTTTGAAGAAAAACTCCTGGCAGCCAAAAAAGTTTTAAGCGAACAATACGATATCGTGGTGTATGAAGGCACCGGACACCCCGGAGTTGGCAGTATTGTCAACTTGAGCAACGCAAAGGTAGCCAAAATCCTCGACGCCGGGGTCATCATGGTCGTGGAAGGAGGCATTGGTAGCACCATCGATATGTTGAACATGTGTGCTGCGTTGTTCAGAGAGGAAAATGTGCCAATCGTGGGGGTGATTGTCAACAAGGTCAGGCCAGAGAAAATGGAAGAAACGAGGTTTTACCTCCAACGCAAGCTCGATCAAATGGGTTATCCACTCCTGGGGCTTTTACCTTACGAGCAGTCTTTGTCGCTCCCGATCATGGAAATGATCCGCAAAGCGGTGGATGGCAAAATTCTGATGAACGAAGATTGCATGAACAATAAAGTGGAAGACATCATTGCTGGCTCGCTTGTTGATGTAGATGAGTTTCACAAATTTGAAAACCTCTTATTGGTCACCAGCACCATTCGACTCAATCAGGTCATTGAAAAAGTGGAATCGGTGGCCAGGATGAAAAATTTAAAAACTTCCCCCTTGTCTGGTGTCATCGTGACCAGTGATGGTCGACACCACCGTTGGCTGGATTTAGCGGATTTGAACCACCCGTATTTTTCCAAACACAAAATCCCGGTCATTACCACTACTTTGGATACCTATGGATCGGTGGTAAAAATCACCCGCATTGAGGTCAAGATCAATAACCGTACTCCCTGGAAAACCAAACGTGCCGTTGAATTATTCCACGAGCATGTAGACTTTGATAATCTACTTAAAAGTTATGAGTGATGAATGATGAGTGATGAATTTAATGGGGTTCAACTCCGGCATTAAAACATTACTCTGGCTCCAATTCATCATTCATCACTCATCACTCTTAATTTCAAAATCGTGCTAACCGCAATCTCTCCCATCGACGGCCGCTACGCCGATAAAACTGCCGCCCTGAGCAATTATTTCTCCGAATACGCGCTGATTCGATACCGCGTATTGGTGGAAGTGGAATATTTTATCGCCTTGGTGCGCTATCCATTGCCTCAGTTGGCCAGTTTCCCCGAGGAAAAAATGGCTGACTTGTTTCGCATTTGCAATCAAATGACTCTGGAAGACGCCCAACGCATCAAGGATATTGAACGCATCACCAACCACGATGTAAAAGCGGTGGAGTACTTTTTGAAAGAAAAATTTGACCAACTGGGCTTGCAACGGTACAAGGAGTTCATCCATTTTGGCTTGACCTCACAGGACGTCAACAATACCGCCATTCCACTCTCCACCCGGCACGCCTTGGAGCAGGAATATTACCCTGGCTTGGAAAAGGTCCGCAATGAACTGGCCAGCATGGCCAAAACCTGGGCTGACATTGCCATGTTGGCCCGCACTCATGGGCAGCCGGCCTCCCCTACCCGTCTGGGCAAAGAAATTCAGGTTTTTGTTGCTCGTTTGGATCAGCAACTGGAATTGCTGAAATCCATTCCCCACAGCGCCAAATTTGGCGGGGCTACTGGCAATTTTAACGCCCACTACGTAGCCTACCCCAACATCGACTGGCAACAATTCGCCTGGGCTTTTTTGCACGATGATTTAGGCCTGGAGCGCTCTGAGCCTACCACCCAAATTGAACACTACGACAACCTTGCGGCCCAGTGCCAAGCCCTCATGCGTATCAACACCATTCTGATTGACTTGTGTCGGGACATTTGGACTTACATCTCGATGGAGTATTTCAAACAAAGGGTGGTAGCTGGTGAAGTGGGTTCATCTGCGATGCCGCATAAGGTCAATCCCATAGATTTTGAAAATGCGGAGGGCAATTTGGGCTTAGCCAATGCGGTTTTTGCGCATTTGGCCGAAAAATTGCCGATTTCCCGCTTGCAACGTGATTTGACGGATAGCACGGTGCTACGCAACCTCGGGGTACCTTTTGCCCATACCTTGATCGCCTTTCAGTCTCTCCGCAAAGGTTTGAGCAAATTGCTCCTCAATGAAGCCCAACTGCGCCAGGACCTGGAAGACAACTGGATGGTGGTGGCCGAAGCGATTCAAACCATCTTGCGCCGCGAAGCGTATCCAGAGCCTTACGAAGCGCTGAAGGCGCTTACAAGGGGCAAAGCCAAGATTGGCGCTGAGGACATTCATGCCTTTATTGATACTTTGGAGGTTAGTCAGGCGATCAAATCTGAATTGCGGAACATTACGCCGTGGAACTATACAGGCAGGTAAAACCTGCTTAGGGGCGATAAAAAAATCCAATGGAAACAATGAAAGCACCTATTTTTATAACCT